>JASHRK010000321.1 GCA_030037405.1 Acidimicrobiales bacterium
TCAATACGAATGATCAAACGACTACGGTCTTCGAGCGCCCGAGTACGGCTCCACTTGCGTCGCGAGCTTCGGCAACGACATAACGGGCCGAGCCGGTGACGTCCATGGTGGTGACGAAACCAAGGCGTGGCGAGGAGGCGACCAGCTGGAGGTCGCCTGCGTGGAGCCCTGCCAGCACGTCCCAGCTGGCCACCTCGGTGGCGCCGTTCCAGCTTGCGAGGACTGCGAGCCTCTCCGCCCCCAACCGCGCGACGGAAGCCTCCGGGTCGCTTGCGGGCTTGCCGGTCCAGGTGAACTTGAAGGCTCGGTACGAATGCGAGTGGAGGGGCAACCGGGCGTCGTAGAGGAGCGTGGCTCCGGCGGTGTACTCGGAGAAGTAAGGCTCGTCACCCCAACCCACGAAGACGTTGCCACCCTCCAGCAACTGCATGCTTCCCTGGCTCGTGGCAAGTAAGGAGGGATCGGGCAGGTACTGCTCGACGAAAGTCGCCTTCATCGAAGCCGTGTCGAGCAGGAGCTTGAGGCCGCGTGACTCCTTCTCCTCGGCCGTGATCCCGGCCCCGTCGTCGAAGAGGGTGAGCATGCCGCCTGGGTGCGTGCGGGCGTCGTGTTGCCAGTAGAACCTCGTCCTCGGGCCCATCGTGAAGTCGCTCTCCTTCCCGTTGAGCCGCCAGATCACCGTTCCCGTGGAACGGTCGAGCTTGTAGACGGCCCAGGTGTGGCGGGAGGAGATGACGAGGTTGCCGTCCGTGTCGACGCAGATCGAGTTGAGGTGGAAGAAGTCCCATGCTGCCGAGGAAGACGTCGGCACGGGTGCGTAGGAGAGGTCGAAGGCCACGTGCTTGGCGGCATCCCACTGGAAGAGCACCTTGCCGGTTGCCACGTCCACCTCCTGCACGAAGCAGTTGAGGAGCTTGCCGTCACGAGCCCCTCCCACGGCGGAGAGGTCGGCCCGCTCGACCCGGTAGGCGGTGAAGAGCGCCGTCCCCTCGGGGGTGAGGACGAACTCGTGCAGGTCGCCGTGGAGGCCGTTACCAGCCCTGACGGTGGTCACCCTGCGGTAGGAGGAGTCGTAGATCGGGTAGTAGCCCTTGCCGTAGCCGGCCACGTTCCTCCCCTCCCACCAGGTGAGCACGGGCTCGCCTCTGTACTGCTGAACCTGGAGATTCGTCGAGCCGTGCGCCACCGGGAGGAACCAGATCAGCTCACGGTCCTCGTCCACGATCATCGGCCCGTTCTGGTAACCCTCCAGCTGGGACGCCGTAAGGAAGACGTACCCAGGGGCAACGTCACTCGCCGGCGGGAGGACGACGGAGATCTGCTGGGGGTCCATGCCGGCAAACTCCGAGTCCATCGACTCCGGCCGGCTGGCACCGTGGTGGCGTAGAGCGCTCCTTGCCAGTCCGCAGCCGCCAGCACCAAGAACGGGCGCCGTCGCCGTCAGAGCTAGGAACCTTCGCCTGCTCAACCGACCCGCACACACCTTGATTCAACCCGCTCCTTGCCCGCGCATGGAACACAGACCATATACGGCATCTCTTGGGTATTGCAAAGAGCGACACCACCGTTTACTGTGACATTGCTCTGATGCACCCTGATACAGGGTACTCACATTGAAAATACAGCGTTTTCCCAGTAACGCACTGGGTTGCCAACACGATTACTCACACATCCATTCCGTTTGAAACCGTTTGAAACTGGGTCACCCCCTGCATCGATACGACCAAGCCTCTGAGCATGTGAAGGCGGCCGCGATCGCCTTCGAAGCCGGTCAACTGCTTCTCGCGCTGCGAGAACAGCTGCTCGATCCTGGCGCGCTCGGGAGCGCGACCGCCGATGTCTCCTCCAACAAGCTGATTCGCGAGCGATTGTGCGAGCACTTCCCCGACGACGGCGTTCTCTCCGAAGAGTCTCCGGATAACTCGGATCGCTTGAGCAGGCGACGGGTGTGGATCGTCGATCCGCTTGACGGCACCCGCGAGTTCGGAGAGCCTCCCCGAGACGACTGGGCGGTCCACGTCGCCCTGGCGGCTGGGCACACGCTCCGCACCGGTGCGGTCGCCATCCCGGCAAAGGGCATGTTGTTCACCACTGCCGCCCCCCTCGCACCTTCCGAGGGTCCCGTCGGGCAGAGCTGCAAGCGCTCAGGAGCTGGCCCTTTGCGTATCGCGGTAAGCCGGACGCGCCCTCCCGCCGAGGCGACTCTCCTCAGCGAACAGCTGGGGGCGGAGCTCGTGCCGATGGGCTCGGCCGGGGTCAAGACCATGGCCGTCCTTCGAGGTGAGGTGGACGCCTATGTGCACTCCGGCGGCCAGTACGAGTGGGACTCGGCCGCTCCGGTGGCGATCGCCCAGCTGAACGGCCTGCACGCCTCACGACTCGACGGGTCCTTGTTCCGCTGGAACCAGCCGAGTCCCTGGCTCCCGGACCTCCTCGTCTGCCGCCCTGAGCACGCCCGTTCCATCCTCGGGGTGCTCGGTGCTCCGCCTCCGAGGTCCCGACGGCCCGGACGGCGCAGGGCGACCGAACAGTAAAGGAATAGTAAAGGAAAGGAAGTGTGAGAACATATGAAGCTCATCGGCGCCGGGCTCCCACGGACGGCAACGTTGTCACAGAAGATCGCCCTCGAGATGCTCGGTCTCGGACCCTGCTACCACATGGTGACAGTCCTGAGCAACCTCAGCCTCGCAGACCAGTGGCAGGCGGAGTTCATCGAGGGAAGCGGGCACTTCGACGAGATCTTTGACGGCTACCGAGCGACAGTGGACTGGCCGGGATCGTTCTTTTACAGAGAGCTCTGCGACTTCTACCCCGACGCCAAGGTCCTCCTCAGCACTCGCGACGGCGCGTCCTGGGAACAGAGCATGACCAACACGATCTGGGGGGTTCTCTATGGCGACACCCTCATCCAGGACCTGTCTTCTGCCTGGAGCCGAGTCGATCCCGCCTGGGACTCCTACATCCAGCTCATGAAGAACATGTGGGAGAAGAGCGGGCTCATGTCGGCCGGCGATGACGCTCCGGGCTCGATGGCGCGGGCGATGGAGCGCTACAACGCCGAGGTGATCGCGACGGTCCCACCTGAGCGCCTGCTCGTCTGGTCGGCAGGCGACGGCTTCGGACCCCTCTGTGAGTTCCTTGAGCTACCCGTACCGGACGCCCCCTTCCCGCACGTCAACGACTCGAAGATGTTCGCCGAGAGGATCGTCGCCTCGTCCCTCGCCAGCCTCACGACGTGGCACGCGGAGGAGAGCGCGACAGCAGAGAAGGTATGAACCTCGCCACCCGCGCAGTCGGTCGTCGAGGGCAGGAAGAGCCGCCACCCGCCAAGGTGCGATTGAGCAGCCAGCAGGCATGGCTGCTCGGCGTCTGCTGCGTCGCCCAGTTCATGGTCATCCTCGACTTGAGCATCGTGAACGTGGCGCTGCCTTCGATCCAGACGAGCCTCAATTTCTCCGCCGTCGGGCTCCAGTGGGTCGTCGACGCCTACGCCATCGCCTTCGCCGGGTTCCTCATGCTCGGTGGGCGGGCGACCGACCACTACGGACAGCGCAAGCTCTTCGTCTTCGCGCTGACGCTGTTCGCCCTCGCCTCCCTGGCGGGAGGGAGCGCTACGACTAAGGACATGCTGATCGCCGCCCGGGCGGCGCAGGGGCTGAGCGGGGCGCTGATGGCCGCCTCGTCCCTCGCCATCGTCACCTCGTCGTTCGCCGGGCAGGCGCGCCAGCGAGCGATCGGGCTGTGGGGAGCGATGAACGGGGCGGGTGGGGCAGCCGGGACGCTGTTTGGCGGCGTCATCACCGAGAGCCTTGGGTGGCGCTGGGTCCTTCTCATCAACCCACCGATCGGGCTGATCGCCGCCGCAGTGGCGCTCAAGGTGGTGAACGAGCGCCGCAAGGAGGACACCGGCTCGAGCTTCGACCTGACCGGGGCGACTATCCTCACCTGCTCGCTCGTCGCCATCGTCTACGGCGTAGTGAACGCGGCCAGCTCCAGCTGGCTCGCTCCTTTGGCCATCGGCCCGATCGTGGGCGGCGTGGCGCTGTCGTTCGTCTTCGTCTACGTCGAGACCCACGTCGCCAAGGCTCCCCTCGTGCCCTTCAAGGCGCTCACGAGACCCGTCTGGATCACCAACGGCGTGGTGCTCGCCTTCAGCGCCGCCTTGTTCCCGATGTGGTTCGTCAGCTCGCTCTACATGCAACAGGTGCTCGGGCTCTCCCCTCTCGACACCGGCCTCGCCTTCCTGCCGATGGCGCTCATCATCATGCTGTCCGCCCAGCGTGCCGGCCATCTCGTCGGCCGCTTCGGCGTGCGGGCGGTGCTCGTGAGCGGGCTCGCGATGATGCTGACCGCCATGCTGCTCTTCGCCCGGATCGAAGCCAGCGGGAACGCCCTCTACTACATCGTCCTCCCCGGGCTGCTCATGGCGCTCGGGATCGGCCTCTCGGTCGTCGGCTCCACTATCGCGGCAGTGCAAAGCGCCGGGCCGGAGAAAGCCGGCCTTGTCTCCGGACTCGTCAACACCGCCCGCCAGTCAGGCGGTGGTCTCGGTCTTGCCCTCTTGATCTCGGTCGGGACAGAGCTCACGAGCCGCCTTATCGGCGAGAACAAGGCGGCGCCGGCTGCTCTCACCGATGGCTACAGGCTTGCCTACCTCATCGGGGCAGGCTTCGTCCTCGTCGCCCTCGCCGTGGCGGCCTTCTTGCTCCCCCGGCCAGCTCCTCAGGTGTCGCAGCGGTGCCGCTACTTGAGGCTCCCTGTTGGCGTGGCCGCTGTGATCGCCGCCTTCCTCGCCGTGGACCTCGGCATCGCCGGGGACGCCGGTGGACCGATCGGGGCGTGGACGGCGACGGGCGCCTACAGCTTCGTCTCAGCGCCGGCACTGCACCCGCCGATCATCCGTACGATCTCGAAGGACCCGGGCGTCTCGCCTGCGCCCGGATACATCATGGTGGGGAACTTCTACGACTTGACGACGACGCCGATGGACGGCCAGAGCGGTCCGCTGCTGTTGAACAACCGGCTCCAGCCGGTCTGGTTCCGGCCCGTGCCCGACAACGTCGTGGCCTCGAACCTGAGCATCCAGACGTTCGAGGGCAAGCCGGCTCTCGCCTGGTGGCAAGGCGTGGTCACCGACACCGGTGAGACCGAGAGCGGTGAAGACGTCGTCGTGAACCAGCACTACCAAGTGGTGGCGAGGCTAAAGGGAGCCGATGGGTGGACCATCACCATGCACTCGCTTGTCATCGAGGGCGATGACGCCTGGGTGACGGCAAACAAGAACATTCCGATGAACCTCCTCAAGTACGGCGGTTCGCAGGACGGCGTCCTCACCGACTCTGCAGTCCAGGAGTACAACCTGAAGACTGGTCGCCTCATAAGGAACTGGAACGCCCTCAAACACATCCCGCTGTCCGACTCGCACGCCATCCCCCAGGACAACGGCTATCCCTGGGATGCCTATCACGTCAACTCGATCAGCCTTGCCCCGGGGGGCTCGGCGCTCGTCGTCTCGATGCGTAACACGTGGGCGGTCTACCTCGTCAGTACGAAAACGGGCAGGATCGAGTGGGAGCTGGGTGGCAAGCGCTCGAGCTTCAGCTTCGGCCCCGGTGCCGAGTTCGAGTGGCAGCACGACGTGACGCTCGACTCGGGCTCGGTCGTCACACTGTTCGACGACCACTGCTGCCAGATAAGCGGCGCCGGGACCTACGTGGCGGCGAGTGGCCCATCGCGAGCCCTCGTGCTCAAGCTGAACCTGAAGAGCCACACGGCAGCTTTGGTCGCCCAGTACACGCATGGCTCGAGCTTCGATGCCGCCTACATGGGGAGCGTCCAACTCCTCCCGGGTGGCAAGGTGCTCGTGGGCTGGGGCGCCCAGCCGGAGTTCTCCGAGTACACCAAGTCCGGCAAGCTCATCTTCGACGCTCGCTTCCCCGGCCCCGACCTGAGCTACCGGGCGATCTCGCTCCCGCACTGGGTGGGACTGCCGCTCACCAAGCCGAGTGCGGCTGCCCGGCGTTCGGGCGGGAAGACCACGGTCTACGCCAGCTGGAACGGCGCCACCCGGGTGACGGCATGGCGAGTTCTCGCCGGGCCCGATGCCGCCGACATGAGAGTGCTCGCCGAGAAGGCGAAGTCCGGGTTCGAGACGGCGATACCGGTCAGTGGGTCCGCAAGGTTCCTCAAGGTCGAAGCATTAGATTCCCACGGGACGGTGATCGGTGTGTCCCGCGCCTTCGCGCCACGGAGGGGAGCGACCTGAAGTGACCCGAGA
Organism: Acidimicrobiales bacterium; assembly: GCA_030037405.1. GTDB lineage: Bacteria > Actinomycetota > Acidimicrobiia > Acidimicrobiales > Bog-793 > JOPF099. The sequence continues at coordinate 6,278 of JASHRK010000321.1, forward strand.
AGCCTGATGCCGGACCCCACCACGAGCGACTCGAGAGAGAGGGCCTCCTTGATGCCGCGCTTCAGCCGGAGGCAGCTCGTGCAAGGGGCCGGCGGTCTGGCGGCGATCGGGCTCGCCGGGTTGATCGGCTACGAGTGGCCGCGCCCGGAGGAGCGCCCCGCCCGCTTCCCGAGATCGACGATGTCCTCCACTCTGGTCCCCGCCGAGACATGGACGTTTCTCACCGAACCAGACCTCCATCCGCCGGCAGTGAGCATCACACCCAGCTACGAGGAGAGACGGGACCACCTGACGAGCTCGCCGCGCTTCATCTTCATCTCCCCGAGGCACACGACATCGGCACCGAGCCAGCAGGGCCTCATGATCCTCGATCGGCTCGGGCGACTCGTGTGGTTCAAGCCCGTGCTCAAGGCGGCTCCGTTCGACCTGATGGTGCAACAGTACGAGAATCAGCCGGTGCTCACCTGGTGGCAGGGGCGCGTGATCGAAGGATACGGGCTCGGCTCCGGACGAATCGCCGACAGCTCGTACCACACCGTCCAGCGGGTCCATGCCGGGGATGGCCTCCGCGAAGACCTTCACGAGCTGCAGGTCACGGCGGCGGGTACCGCTCTCATCACCGCCTACGAGAGAGCGAAGACCAACCTGTCGTCGGTCGGAGGGCCGAGTTGGGGCCCCGTCCTCATCAGCCACGTGCAGGAGATCGACCTCGCGACCGGCTCGGTCCTCTTCGACTGGAACAGCCTCGATCACGTCGCCCTCGACGAGAGCTACCTCGCCCTCCCACAGGACAAGACGACCGCCTACGACTATTTCCACGTCAACTCGATCGCCGAGCTGCCCGACGGCAACCTCCTGATCTCGGCCCGCAACACATGGGCCCTCTACAAGCTCGATCGAGCGAACGGGCGCGTGCTCTGGCGCATGAACGGCAAGCGGTCCGATTTCACCATGGGGGCCGGTACTCACTTCTACTGGCAGCACGACGCTCGCATGCCGACCGAGGGCACGCTGACGCTGTTCGACGACGGAGCGTTGCCGGCCGAGGAACGCCAGTCCCGAGCCTTGCTGCTCGCCGTCGACGCGTCCTCCAGGCAGGTCTCGCTGCAGCGCGCCTATCTGAACCCGGCTGGGTTTCTCGCGAGCAACCAGGGGAGCGCTCAGCTCCTTCCTGACGGCCGGATGTTCGTCGGTTGGGGAAGCCAACCCTACTTCTCGGAGTTCGCGCCCGACGGCGCTCTCCTCCTCAACGGCGAGCTGCCTACACCGGTCCGCTCATATCGCGCCTACACCTATGACTGGGTGGGCAAGCCGACGGCGCCACCGCGCGTCGCCGCCCGTTCGGACCCGGCCGGCGGTGCAGTCGTCTATGCGAGCTGGAACGGTTCGACGGAGATCGGCAGCTGGACGATCCTTGCCGGAAAGACGGCGGCTGATCTCGAACCCGTCGGGTCACAAGAGTGGTCCGGCTTCGAGACCGCCGTCGCCGTGAACGCGAGCGGCCCTTACTTCTCGGCCCTCGCGACCGACGCAGCCGGCCACGTGCTGCGAAGGACGCCGCCCGTCCTGCTCGGCAGCGGGAGGGAAGGGTGACGAGGCGACGACGCCTCAGACGCCTTGTCGTGGCGGCGATCCTCGTGGGCGTCGCTCTCGTCGGGGCCGCCTGCGGCTCGAGCCACCCGGGCGGTGGCAATGGGAAGACCACGACGACTGCGCCCTCAGGCCTCAACTACTGACCGGGCCCCAGCTCGACCTAGCGAGAGAAACGCTCGACCTCGATGCGGGCGGCATAGCTGAAGCGCATACCCTTCTCGAGCGGGTAGGTGGACTTGAGCTCGGCGACGAGCTTGCGGTACGCCTCGTAGTGCTCCCTCGAGACCGGGGTGCTGTGGGGGTAACCGACGTGCGAGGAGACGAGCCAGACCCTCCGGCAGCTGCGGGGTAGGGCTGCCACCTGCTCGCCGCTCAGGGAGACGTAGTCCTCGACGAAGGGCTCGACCTTGCGAAAGGGCGTGGTGGGGAGGACGGGAACGAGCTTCGAGCTCTCTGCTCGGTGGGCCGCCTCCAGGTAGTACTCGAAGGCCATCCGCCCGTCCGAAGGGTAGAAGGCGACGCAATCTCCCGGTCGCGCCTGGCCGAGGAGGTAGCTCGTGGCCTCCTGCCAATCCTCCGGCGAGACGCCGTAGGTGGGCAGAACCTGCAACCCCCTGAGGGCGAGAAACAACACCACGGCGGAGACCGACGCCAGCTTGGGCAACCCGGTCTCGAGGAGGCCCCACGCAAGACCGATGGCTACTGCAGGGATGGAGATCATCGCGTAGCGCGACTCGTAGATGGACTGGCCCACGCTCGACTCGGCGAGATCGAGAAGGACGGGGAGGACGAGCCAGGCGGCAACGAGCACGCCGGCAAAGGCTGCCGGCGAGATGCCGTCGGCGATGTGGTGACGACGGAGCTCCCGCAGCGCCACGATGCCGATCGCCACGAGCGTCAAGCCCGTCAGCGCGAGCAAGGGGAGGCTCGTCGCAGTGAGGGCGAAGCTCGGCGCAAGCGCAGAGGAGGCGAGCAGCTCGACGATCTGCGCCGTCGACTGCAGGTTGGGGCGTGGCACCCAGAAGAGCTGGCCCGCCCCCCTCGCGTGAGCAAGTAGGAGAAGAGGGACGCAAGCGACGGCCGTGACGACGACGGCGGCGGCCACGGCACGAAGCCGGCGCCTGTACCAGACGAGGGCGATCAGCTGGGCGGGCACGACGAGAAGCGAGACAAAGCTCATGTAGGCGGCAAAGACGAGGCAGGCAACGTAGGCGCACCACAAGAGGACGCCCTTGCGGTGGCGCCTCCCGGCGTGGGGAGGATCGTCGCCTGCTCTTCGGACGTCCTGGACGAGGCACACGAATGCCAGGTACGACAGCGTGACGAAGGCGACCATCATCGAGTAGGCACGCGCGTCCTGTCCCCAGTAGACGAGAGGGAGGCTGACGGCGGAGAGGAGGCCGGCACAAAGTCCCACTCGCCTCGAGAACAGTCGGGCGCCGATGGCGGCGAGGGCCCCGCAGGTGACGCCGTTGGCGACCACGGAGGGCAGCCGGAGCACGGTCGTCGAGTGGCCGAACGCCTCCACGACGAGGTGCATGAGGGCGTAGTAGAGGAGCATGTTGCCGCCGTCGTGCTTCATGGCGTCGAAGAGGGCGGCGCCGTGCTGGCTCACGATGCTGTACGTGGCGCTCTCGTCGAGCCACAGGCTGCGCACGGGGAGGTCGTAGGCCGTGAGCCCGAGCGCGAGAACGGCAGGCCCGAGCACGATGGCACCCGCGCCAAGACGTCCGCCGGTCGGCGTGCCACGCTCTCGCATTTCCCGGTGAGCGTAGCTGTGGCACCGCACGTGCCCGGGGGCAGGGTCGGCTCGCGGGCCTCTTGGCGAGCGGCCCGGGGCCTCTTGCGCGCGGGGCCGCGGGCCCCGGACCCCGGACCCCGGGCGAGGATCAGCTGCGCAGCTCGTACACCACGGACACCTTCACGCTGAGCGACTGCTGCCCGGCTTCGATCGGGACCGAGGCGCCGAGAGAGGAGGTCGCCTGGAAGAGCGGGACAGACGAGCTCGGCGCGTTCTCCTCGTCAGTTACCTTCTCGACCGGACCGAGCTGGAGGCCGGCTCCTGCAGCCACCTGAGCGGCCTCGGCACGGGCATTCGCCATGGCCGAGGCGCGGGCTCGCGCAAGGAGAGACGACTCGTTCGAGATCGAGAACGAGATCCCGTAGAGGTCGATGCCGTTCCCAGCCACCTCCGCCCCGGCGTCGATCGCCGCCCCGGCTTTGGCCGTGTTGCTCATCTGCACGTCGAGATCGTCGTCTGCGGTAAAGCCGGTGATCGCTCCGCTCGAGTTCGTGTCGGGAGAGATGTCCAGGTTCGAGGTCTGCATGTCCTTGCGGAGAACGCCGTGACGCAACAGGGTGACCTCGAGGCGACGGACCTGGGCGTCGTTGTCAGAGAGGGCTGCAGCCGCCGATGGCTCGGTCGTGTTGATCCCGATCGTGAAGCTCACGGTGTTCGGGGTCCCCTCCACCGTGCCCGACCCGGTCACGCTGATCGTCGCGCCCGGTTTGAGAGCCGAGTAGCTCTCGGAATCGAGCAGCACCTTGAGCCGCTGTCGTGACACCGCGCCGGCGCCGGGAGCGCTCCGGGCGATCGCAACCGAGGACAGGGCGATAGCGACGAGGGCGACCACGACCACGCCGATGCGTGCGATCGTGGCAGGGCTCGACTTCCGGCCGGGCGCCTTCTCGGGAACCGTCGACGTCTCCACTTGAACTCCTTCCATCGCATGGGCGCGACGTGCCCGCCGCGACCGCCCAGGCACGGGTCGGCACCACTACAAAGCAACTGGAAGCTCCGATCGCGTAGATGCCCGGTCCTGCCGCCGCCGCCCGGCGCTTCGCTCCGGCCGCCCGCCCGCCCCGCACCCTCGCAAAGACGCCACCCAGGTATTGTGCGACGGGAGCCATGACCAGCAACACGACGTACCTTCGCCGCCGCGTAATCGTTGCGGCCTCGGCCCTCGTCGTGGTCGCAGCCGCCATCGCCGTCCCACTTCTCGTCAGCGGGCCGGCGTCCACCTCGACACGCAACCGGAGCACTTCCAGCACCGACAAGACGACTCGGAGCACTTCGTCCTCCGCGCCCAATCCAGCTCGCTCGAAGACCTTCCTCGGCCCCTACGGCGTCGAGGCCTCCTGGGTCATCTCCGAGAACAAGCTCCCGGGGACGACGGCGTGGAGGATAACCGGCGCTCCGGCGAGCGGTGACGTGCAGGGTTTCGCCGGTACGACGTACGCCGCGGTCGGGAACACCGTGAACTTCTACGTGACAAGCACAGCACCTCGCTACAGGATGGAGGCGTTCCGCATGGGCTGGTACGGCGGGGACGGCGCCCGCCTCGTCTGGAGCTCTCCATGGCTGACGGGACATGTCCAGCCGGCCTGCGCGTTCACCGCCGGAGTGAACCTCGTCTCCTGCGCCAACTGGCACCGCACCTACGCGCTGACGCTCACGTCGAAGTTCCTCCCCGGCGACTACCTCTTCAAGCTGACCGGGAGTGGAGGCCAGGAGAGCTACGTGCCGCTCACCGTATGGGACCCCTCCAGCCATGCCGCTTACCTGATCAAGAACGACGTCTTCACCTGGGAGGCGTGGAACGACTACGGCGGCTATGACTTCTACGTCGGCGAGGGCAACTGCGTGCCGACCTACCCGGTGTGCAACCGTGCCCGTATCGTCTCCTTCGACCGCCCCTACTCCGAGGACGACGGCGCCGGCGACTTCCTCGCGAACGAGCTGCCGCTCGTCGAGTTCGCCGAGGAGCACGGCCTCGACGTCGCCTATGCGACGGACGTGACCGTCGTGCAGCACCCGTCCTACCTCCTCCAGCACCGTGTCCTCCTCTCCCTCGGTCACGACGAGTGCTGGTCGTACGCCGAACGGGTAGCGGCACAGCGAGCTTTCGCGCACGGCGTGAACCTGGTCTTCTTCGGTGCGAGCGCAATACTTCGCCACGTCAGGCTGCAGAGCTCCCCCCTCGGCCCCGACGGCGAGGTCGTCGACTACCGTGACTCCGAGGAGGACCCGCTCAACGGGAAGGCAAGCCCGAATCTCGTCACCGGCAACGCCTGGTACTCACCGCCCACGGACTTCTACGAGAGCAGCCTCACGGGAGAGATGTACGCCGGGTACATCAACCCCGGGGAGCCGGCGGCGCCCTTCGTCGTCTACGACGCCTCCTCCTTCCTCTTCAAAGGCACCGGCCTGCACGACGGCTCTCAGCTGCCAGGCGTCATCGCCGCCGACTTCGACCACGTGAGCGAGTCGTGGCCGATGCCCAGCGATCTGCAGGTCCTCGGTCACTCCCCGATACCCGTGAACACCACGACGACCGACCTCGGCCAGTGGGGCAACTACACCTACTCCGACATGACCTACTGGACGTCCCCTGCCCACAAGGGCGGCGTGTTCGACAGCGGGGACAACGGATGGGTTCCCGCCATGCGCGCCTGCGTACCGGCCAACAGCGCCTGCTCGCCCTCGGCGGCAGAGGTCGGCAAGATCACCGGGAACCTGCTGCGGCTCTTCGGCCAGGGGCCGGCAGGGTCGATCGACCCGTCCGTCGCCAACTGGCGCTCGATGACCCCGGCTGGTTCCTGAGCTCCCTCAGCCGCAACTGCCAAGGACGAGCGCTCCCCTCGAGGAGGAGCCGGCGACCCAAGTCCTCGATCCCGCAGGGCTCGACGAGACGGCTACGGCGTCGCGCTCTCCGCCCGCCGGCCGAGGCCAGGACACGACCATCCAGGAGGCTCGGCTCCCCTGCAGGATCAGCCTCTCTCCGACGGAGACGACGTCTCCTGACGACCGAGCGGCGACGCCCGAGAGGCCGCCGGTGAAGGGCGGGAGGTGCACCCGCGACCACTTCGAGCCGTTCCAGCGCAACATCAAGGGCGCCTTGCCGACCGTTCCGACGGCATAGGCGTCGTCGGGACTGACCGCCGTCACCCCGTGCAGCCAGCCCCCTGCTACGGCTGGGGTCGCGACGACCGACCACCGGGAGCCGTTCCAGCGCTCGACGAGCGGGTAGTCGACCGAGCCGGTGCGCTTCATGCCGACCGCCCACAAGCGGGACCCGCCCGGGACCACCGTCACCCCGTCGAGCGCGTTGAAGGCTCCGGGGTCTGGGCTGGCGACGGCGGACCAGCTCCGGCCGTCGAAGTGAAGCGCCAGGGTGTGCGCCGGACCGTTGGCGGAGGTGACGTCGTCGTCCCCGACGGCCCACACGTCCCTGGCCGAGACGGCGGCGACTCCGTCGAGGACGTTGCCGGCGACGGACGGGTTCGGGCTTGCGACGACCGACCAGGCATGCCCGTTCCAGTGCTCGACGAGGGTCCGATCCGTCGATCCGGAGATGACGCCTTGACCTCCCACCGCCCAAGCATCTGACGCTCCCGCTGCTGCGACGCCGTGCAGCTCGTCGAAGACGCCGTTCGGATCCGGGCTCGTCACCTTCCTCCATGCCGCGCCCTCGTATCGCTCGACGCTCGTCTCGGTCCTCGTTCCCACCACCGCGTCACCCACTGCCCACACGTCGGTGCGGCTCGGGGCAGCAAGGCCGAACAGCTGGCCCGACGAGCTCGTCCCCTGGATGGTCCAGCTCGCATGGCAGGCGAGAGCCCGAACCAGTGCGGAGCTGTGACGAGCGTCACCGTTGGAGGCCGATGCCTTCCCGGAGGGTCGGCTCGCCGCTGCCGCGGCGAGAGGTGCCGCGGCGACAGATGCCGCGGCGACAGAAGGCACGATGAGAGCGGCCAAGCCGACGCAGAGCCACAGCCGGCGAGGCGCAGCAACATCAGGCGCAACAACGTGGGTGGTTCGCATAGTCCCGTTCCTTCGCGGTGCGGCAACTGCCGATGATAGGTGCGCCACTTGCAGCCCTTACGAAGCGGCGGCAGGCTCGCGAGATGTTCGACCTCCACGTGCACGCCGCTCCCGACGTCTTTCCCCGGCTTGCCGACGACGTCCAGGTCATGCGCTGGTACGCCGAGGCAGGCTACACCGGCTGCGTGCTGAAGGGGCACTACGACGCCACGATGGGACGAGCCGCCGCCGCCTCTGCCGGCCTTGACTTGCACGCCTACGGGGGCCAGGCACTGAACCAGCATGTCGGGGGGGTCAACCCGGCAGCCGTAGCGGCGGCCGTGGCGATGGGAGCCCGCGTCATCTGGATGCCGACAACGGACGCTCACACGCAGCGGGCCGCCGGGCTCCGCCGGCTGTGCTGCGAGCGCCCCGAGCTCGGGGACACGGCCTACGCCATACCGCCAGTCGACTGGTCCGCCGAGGCAAGCGTCCGCCAGATAGTCGCTCTCATCGCCGAGGCCGACGCCGTGCTCGCCACCGGGCACCTTTCCCTCCCCGAGGTGGCGTGGCTGGCACCCGTGGCGCGGGGAGCCGGGGTCCGCCGTCTCCTCCTGACCCACCCGAGCTACACAGTGCCGGCGATGAGCGCCGTAGAAGCTCGCGAGCTTGCGAGCCAAGGTTGCTACGCCGAGGTCACGGCCATCCAGCTGCTCGATCAACCCGATTGCGACGCCACCCGCCTGGCAGCGTTCGTCGCCACAGTCGGCTACGAGCACGTCGTGCTGTCGTCGGACGCAGGCCAACCCGGAAACCCGAGCCCGCCTGAGGCGCTCCAGCTTCTCATCGACGCCCTGGGCGAGCAGGGTCTCGATCGCTCGGCGCTCGTCGCCTGCGCCTCCGACATCCCCGAGGCGCTCGTCACCCCGTGAGCCACACGTGAGTCGACCGTTGCTCATCGCACAACTCTGCTTGCGACATATGTAGGTGCGCGGCACAATCGGCGCCGTGCCAGAAGACGGCTCGACCAGCCTGACGCGTGCCATCGCCCTGTTGAACGCACTGGGATCGCCCGCCGCCACAGGCGATGACGGCCTCGGCGTCGTCCAGCTCGCTCGTTTGATCGGGCGGGAGAAGACGCAGGTCTCACGAACTCTCAAGACGCTCGCCGAGGCAGGGCTCGTGACCCGCGACCCGGACACCCTGCGCTACCGGATCGGATGGCGCGTCTTCACGCTGGCCGCCGGCGCAGCCGACCAACAGCTCCTCGCTCTTACGCCGCGCGTGCTCCGCCAGCTCGTCGCCCGCGTCCATGAGTGCGCCCACCTCTCGGTGCTCGAGGGGCGCGGCCTCCTCACGCTCATGTCGGAGAGCCCCGGCTGGTCGATCCAGGCCGTGCCCTGGGTCGGGCGCATCGCTCCCCTCCACTGCACCTCTGCTGGACGCGCCCTGCTCTTCGACCACACCGACTCCGAGGTACGGTCGCTCCTGGAGGGGGCGGACCTCTCCGCCGGGGGACCGAACGCGCCCAGGACTGTCGACGAGGTGCTGAGCAGGCTGCACCAGGCTCAGCGTCGCGGCTACGTGGTCCTGAACGAGGAGTTCGAAACGGGCCACGTCGCCGTCGCAGCCCCCGTGCGTGACTTTCGCGGGCGCGTAGTGGCGGCCCTCAACATCTCCGCCCCGAAGTTTCGTTTCGGCCGATCGCTCCCCCGAGCGGCCCGTGAGATCAAGACCGCCGCCGACCAGCTTTCCCGCGCTCTCGCCGGTAGCAGCGACGAGAGCTCGCCCGGCGACTCAGACGAGGAGAGGCGGAGGACTTCATGAGCAGGGTGGAGGTAAGGACGCGGGTGGTGGAGGTTCCTGTCCGCCGTCGGACGCGCATCTCCACCAGAGTCCTCGCCCAACGCCAGTACCTGCTCGTCGACGTGAGCACTCCCGAGGGCACGGGGACCGGGTACGCCTACGCGGGCACGACTGGCGGGCGCCTCCTCGCAGCGGCGGTAGAGGAGGTCCTTGGGCCTGTCGTGTCGCTCGGGATGGCGGACTCCATCGAAGAGATCTGGGCTCGTATGTACCAGGAGAGCCTTCTCCTCGGCAGGCGAGGAGCCCTGCTGCGGGCGATGAGCGCTATCGACATCGCCCTCTGGGACCGTCACGCCAAGGTGTGCGGGGTGCCGCTCGCAGTGCTCCTCGGAGGATCGGTGGGCAAGCCCGTGCCCGCCTATGCCTCCGGCGGCTACTACCGGCCTGACGACGGCCCCTTCGAGCAGGTGGTCGTCGACGAGGTCGTCGCCGACCGGAAGGCAGGCTTCAAAGACCACAAGATCAAGGTCGGTGGCCTTCCCCTCGACGACGACGCCACCCGCGTGGCCGCCGCCGCCGGCGCCATCGGAGGCGACGGACGCCTCGCCCTCGACGCCAACAACGCCTACACGAGTGTCGAAGAGGCCGCCAGGGCGGCTCGCGCCTTCGAGCGCGCCGCCGGCGAGCTCGGTCTGTGGTGGTTCGAGGAGCCGCTCCCGCCAGACGACGTCGCCGGCCACGCCAGACTGGCGAGGACGATCGAGACTCCCGTCGCCACGGGCGAGATCCACCAGACGCGTTGGGAGTTCGCTCAGCTCATCGAAGAGCGAGCCGCTGCCGTGCTCCAGCCGGACGCCGGCGTGATCGGGGGCGTGAGCGAGTGGCTCCGGGTGGCGCACGCCGCTTCCGCCTTTGGGCTCGGGATCGCGCCCCACTGGCACGCCAACCTCCATGCTCATCTCGCGGCGGCGGTGACGGGCGTCATCGCCGTCGAGCACTTCTCCCTCGAGAAGGACATCTACAACTTCGAGCTCCTCCTCACCGAGGACACGCGCCTCGACGTGCGCGACGGTGCTGCTCACCTGAGCGGGCGACCGGGTATCGGCATCGAGTACGACGAGGCGGCAGTCCGCCGCTACGAGCTGCGCTGAAAAGGGCGGGCTCAGAGGAGCACCCGTAGAGCGCGAGCGGCCTTCAGGCCGGCGCGAGATTCAGTGACCGGCGATTGTGTGGGGCTCGTAGGGCTCCTCGAGGCGAGACACTTCCCCCTCGGTGAGCTCGAGCTCGAGCGAGCCGAGGGCGTCCGTGAGATGGTCGGCCCGGGTGACACCGACGATCGGAGCGGTAACGACGGGGTGGTGCAGCAACCATGCGAGCGCCACCTGAGCCCGCGTGACGCCTCGGTTCGCGGCCACCTCGGCCACCCTGGCGACGACGGAGCTGTCCCCCGGGCGGTAGAGCTCCCTTCCGAACTCGTCGGTCTCGCTCCGCGCCGTGGCCGCGTCCCAGTCGCGCGTGAGCCTGCCGCGGGCGAGAGGGCTCCATGGGATGACGCCTACGCCGCGGTCGGCGCAGAGCGGCAGCATCTCGCGCTCCTCCTCCCGGTAGAGGAGGTTGTAGTGGTCCTGCATGGTGACGAACTTCGAGAGGCCCTCGATCTCGGAGGTGTAGAGCATCTTCGAGAACTGCCAGGCGTACATCGACGAAGCTCCGATGTAGCGCGCCTTGCCTGCGCTCACCACGTCGTCGAGAGCCTCGAGCGTCTCCTCGACGGGGGTCTGCGGATCGAAACGATGGATCTGGTACAAGTCCACGTAGTCGGTCCTGAGCCGTCTCAGGCTGTTGTCGATCTCGGCGAGGATCGCCTTTCGCGAGAGGCCCTGGCCGTTCGGCCCGGGACGCATCCGACCGCGCACCTTCGTCGCCAGCACGATCTCGTCGCGCCGTGCGAGCTCGCCGAGGACGCCACCGACGATCTCTTCGCTCGTGCCGTCGGAGTAGACGTTTGCGGTGTCGAAGAAATTGACGCCGTTCTCGAGGGCGAGACGAAGGATTGGGCGGGCGGCGTCCTCGTCCAGAGACCAGGGATGCGCACCTCTCTCCGGCACTCCGAAGCTCATGCAGCCGAGGCAGATCGGGGACACGTCGACCCCGGTCGACCCCAACTTCACGTACCTCACTGTGCTGCCACCGTTCCCAGGCGGCGCTTGGCTTCTTCGTAGAGCTCGGCCGGAAGGGGCCCTGCCTCGGCCACGGCAACGTTCGCCCGCAGGTGATCAATGCTGGATGTGCCGACGATGGTGCTCGAGAGGCTCGGGTGGCTGAGAGTGAAGCGGAGCACGAACTCGAGGGCGCTCATCTCCCCGAGGATCTCCTCGATGCCGGAGGTCTCCCAGCGCCTTCGAGCCTCGCCCTCGCCAAGCCCGAGCGGCCCGTTGCCCCAGTCCTTGTCCTCCGCCGGAGCCCCACGGGCGATCCCACCACGGATGAGCGTCCCAGCTCCGGCGGTGGCCGCCTCCGTTATGAGGTCCTCGTGCTCTCGTTGCACGGCCGAGTAGGGGATCTGGAAGACGTCGAAGGCAGCCATGGCGATGTGGTCGGGGAGATGGGGAAGCGTTCCCGACATCCCTATGAACCGGACCTTGCCCTCGTGGCGGAGAGTCTCGAGAGTCTCGAGCGTCTCGTCCGCCTCCAGCTGGGCGCGGCTCGGGGAGATGTGGACCTGGAGGAGATCGAGACGATCGGTGGCGAGGCGCCGGAGGCTCTGCTCGACGCCGGCACGGATGTTCTCGCGCCCGTAGTCGTGAGGATACGGCAGCGTCGCGCCGGCAGGCGGCTCGAGAGGGCACCCGCACTTGGAAGCGAGGAAGTACTCGTCACGCCGGTGGGAGAGGTAGCGGCCTATGAGCGCCTCGCTGGGGCCGTAGTCGATAGAGGTGTCGATCAGGTTGATCCCTTCGTCGAGGACGGCATTGAGGACCCGGCCCGCCTCCTCGTCCTCGATCGCCGGCCCTCTCGGCTCGCCTCGCAGCTCCATAGACCCGTAGCCAAGGATCGTCACGTCGGCTCCGGTCCGTCCAAGCGCACGCCTCTCGATAGCCATGAGTGGCACGCTATCTCCGTGGGAAGAGGTCGGGAGACGGGAACGTCGCTCCTCGGGGAAGGCTGCTCCGACGAGGGCGGCGCATGCACGGACCGAGGCACGCCGTGACGGCGCGCCTTACAGTGGTGTTACGAACGAGCGCATGTACGCCTTAGGCTCGATGACATGAAGCGGGGCTTCGGTCACTGCGGGATGAAGCGGGTCGTCGCATGACGAGGGAGGCGCCGACCCTCGAGGAGCTCTCGGTCGACATCCCCTCCATCGTTCCGATGCAGGGCGTCTACGAGCTCGAACGACCGGTCGAGAGGTCGGTCGGGACGGAGGAGGCGCGCCGTTCGCCCTTGAGGGCGGGGATGCTCTCCACCACCTGGTCACGGATGTACGCGCCGGCCGTGTACGCCGGCTCTCGGATCGCCGTCCTCGTCATCGCCGGGGCCGTCGCCCTCCTCTCGCACCACAGCGTCGGTTCTGAGCTCGAGGCCTTCGACGGTCAGTGGTATCTCCGGCTCGCCGCGCACGGCTACCCGACACATCCGACGACGACACAGTCGACGCTGGGTTTCTTCCCGCTCTACCCCCTGGCCATCAGGGCGGCGGAATGGCTCCTTGCCTCGGCGCCCGCCACCGCCGCCCTCATCCTTTCCCTCCTCGGCGGTCTCGTGGCGACAGTGCTCGTTCAAAGACTCGCCACCGCTTGGTGGGGAGAGCGAACGGCCCGGCGCGCGACGCTCCTGTTCGCCCTCTTCCCCGGCTCGATCGTCTTCTCGATGGCGTACTCGGAATGCCTCACGCTCCCGCTCGTGCTCGGGTGTCTCCTGTGCTTGCGGACACGGCGCTTCGTCCTCGCCGGGCTGCTCGCCGGCCTCGCCACGGCAGTGGAACCGGTCGCCCTCGCCTTCGTCGTCGCCTGCGCCATGGCGGCGTACCACGAGCTCCGGACACGAGGCTGGCACGACAGGGAGGCGCTCTCGAGCCTCTCCGCCCCGCTGCTCTCCACCCTTGGCATCGGTGCCTTCGCCGTCTTCCTCTGGTGCTGGACAGGTACGCCCTTTGCCGCCTTCACTGCGCAACATGCAGGCTGGTTCCAGCAGGCGGACCCCCTCGGGATATTCGGCACCCACGTCGCTCGGGAGTTGATCGCCCACCCGAGCGACGTGCTCAATTACCTCCTGACCTGGAACCTCTGGAACGGGATCGGGGGGGCGGTGTTTCTCCTGTGCTCTCTCTTCGCCCTCAGGCGAGTGCGTCACGAGGTATCGCGAGGTGCGATCGCCTGCTGTGTCAGCGTCGCCGTCATGACCTTGTGGTCGGTCATGACGCCACCGAACGCCCGCATGACCCTGGTCGCCGTCCCCGCCGTCATCGTCTGGGCGAGGCGCCTCTCAGGATGGCGTCTCGGGACCTTCATCGCCGCCGAGGCGGCCTTGTTCGTCGTGATGAGTGCCGCCACCCTCTCGGGTCACATGCTCCCCTGACGCCGGAGGGTGGTCTTTGCCACCCGGGGCGTCGACCATCAGGACAGCGGCGCCCCTGACGCGATCGCCGGCGAGGTCTCCGAGCGCCTCGTTGGCGGCATCGAAGGGGTAGCTCGTCGTCACCACCTCGATGCCGATCCTCGAAGCGAGCTCGAGGAACTCCCTGCCATCGCTTCGCGTGTTGGCCGTCACGCTTCGCATCGTGCGCTCCTCGAAGAGGTGGTCGGCGTAGTCGAGCGAAGGGATGTCACTCAGATGGATGCCGGCTATAGCGAGCGTCCCCCCTCGCTCCAGGGCGGCAAGGCAGTGCGGCACCAGGTCGCCGGCAGGAGCGAAGAGGATGGCGGCATCGAGGGGCTCCGGCGGGAGCTCGTAAGCCGACCCGGCGCTCGATGCCCCGAGCTCGAGGGCGAGGGCGCGGGCCTCGGCTGACCGTGTCAGGACATGGACTGTCGCACCCTCGGCGAGAGCGACCTGAGCCGCCAGGTGGGCGGAGGCGCCGAAACCGTAGATCCCGAGCCGCCCGCCCGGCGGGAGCTCACTTCGGCGAAGTGCCCGGTAGCCGATGATCCCGGCACACAGCAGTGGGGCAGCCACCCCGTCCTCCAGCTCTGGCGGAAGCCTGTAGACGTAGTCCTCACGGGCGACGACGTACTCGGCATAGCCGCCGTCACGGTCCCATCCCGTGAACTCGGGGCTCCTGCAGAGGTTCTCGCGGCCCTCCCGGCAGAAACGGCACGCACCGCAAGTCCTCGCCAGCCATGGCACGCCGACGCGGTCATCGACCTCGAGCCTCCCTGCGGTCCTCGGACCGAGAAGGTCAACCCTCCCGACGACCTCGTGCCCGGGGACGATGAGGCGATGCCGCGGCTCGAGGTCACCCTCGGCGAGGTGCAGGTCGGTGCGGCAGACTCCGCAGGCGCTCACCCGGACCCGTACTTCCCCTTCGGCCGGGGAAGGCAAGGGACGTTCGATCCGCACCAGGGGGTGGGAGTCGATCGGCCCCGGTCGATCGACGGCGAAGGCACGCATCGTCTCGCTCATAGCACCGTTACTATGCCGCCGTGCCAGTGACCGCCCGCGCAGAGCACGTCGGGAGCCTCTTGCGGCCTCCCGAGCTGCTCGAGGCACGCCGCCGTCTCGCAGACGGTGGTATCGAACCGGCCGAGTTCAAGAAGATCGAAGACGGAGCTGTCCGCCAGGTCGTCGACATGCAGGAGGGGGTCGGCTTCCCTCTCCTCACCGACGGCGAGCTGCGCCGGGAGTCCTTCCAGAGCTCGCTCACAGAGTCCGTCGCCGGCTTCACCGGAGTGAGCATCGACGCCTGGCTCTGGGGGGCCTGGCACTCGGAGGTGGTGGGCGACCTGACGGTCGAGCGCCCGGCGGGCCTTGCCGTGGTCGAGCGGATGAAGCGCCACCGGAGCCTTGCCGCGGAGGACTTCACCTACCTTCGCTCGGCGACAGATCGGCCGACGAAGGTGACGCTGCCCAGCCCGAGCCTGTTCGCCAACCTCTTCTCGCCGGAGGCCTCGCGGGATGCATACGCCGATCTGGACGACTTTCTCTCCGACGTCGTCGACGTTCTCGCCACCGAAGTGCGCGAGCTCCATCGCCTCGGCTGCACCTACGTGCAGCTCGACGCTCCCCACTACCCACTGCTGGTGGACCCGGTGTGGCGCGCCTTCTACGAGGGCCGGGGCTGGGAGGCGGACCGTTGGCTCGCCTACGGGATCGAGCTGGACAATGCCGTCATATCGGCAGCCCCGTCGTCGATGACCTTCGGCTTCCATCTCTGCAGGGGGAACCAGGGGAGTCGCTGGCTCGTCACCGGCGGCTATGAGGCCATCGCCGGCCCGGTGTTTACGAAAGTTGGCGCGGACAGGTTCCTTCTCGAGTACGACGACGAGCGGTCCGGCGGTTTCGAGCCGCTCGAGCTCATCCCTGAAGACCGCGTCGTCGTACTCGGGCTCGTCACGACGAAGGTGCCGGCTCTCGAGCGGCCCGAGACCCTCCTGTCGAGGATCGACGGGGCGTCGAAGCTCGTAGCCCGCGAGCAGCTGGCGGTCGGGACGCAGTGCGGTTTCTCGACCTCGGTCGTCGGCAATGCCCTCTCGATCGAGGAGGAGCGGCGCAAGCTGGCGCTCCTCGTCGAGGTCGCCGGCACGGCATTCGGCACGGCCGGCTGATCGTGCCAGAGCTCCCGACGGAGATCGACGAGTACCGGGAACGGGCTCTCTCTTGGCTCAGAGACAACGTCCACCCCTTCGAAGAGAGGGTCGCCGCGACTGGGGAGATCGACTTCGAGGCGTACGAGCGCCTGAGCCTTCGCGCCGAGAGCGAGCTCGCTCTGCCAGAGGAGTACCTCCGCACGGAGGACGGCGCCTCGGGCGACGGACCGGACGTCCCGATGCTCGTCCACGTGGCGATCGAGGAGATCGCCGGCCACGCCACGAACGGGCTCGGCGGCGTGATCCCGCGGGCACGAGGGCGGGCCGTCCTCGACGGGATCGCAAGCCCGTACCAGCGCGAGCGGTACGTCTTGCCGATGATGCGGGGCGAGGCGAGAGCCGCCTGGGCCATCACGGAGCCGGGTTCGGCCGGATCGGACGTGAGCGGGATCGAAGCGACCGCCGTGCGCGACGGGAAGGACGGCTGGTTGCTGAACGGAGAGAAGTGGTTCGTGACGGGGGGCGACCGGGCGACGTTCTTCCTCGTGCTCGTCTGGGCCGAGGGAGATCAGGCCCTCTTCGTCGTCGACGCCGCCGCCCCAGGCCTCGAGGTGGTGCGGCGACCGCACTTCATGCACGACCCCTACACCTCCGGCCACGTAGAGCTGAAGCTGACCGACTGCCGGGTACCCGACGAGAACCGCGTACCCGCGGGCGAGGGCGGGACGCGCCGATGGCTCGCCGTCGAGCGGCTCATGATCGCCGCCAGATGCTGTGGAGCGGCAGACCGCCTCATCTCCGAGACGATCGCCTGGGCGCAGGATCGGGTCGCCTTCGGCCAGGCGATCTTCGAGAACCAGGGAGTCCAGTTCCCCCTGGCGGACTCGGCGGCCGAGCTCCTTGCCGCTCGCCTCTTGACCTACCACGCTGCCGAGGCGTGCGACACCCACCCCGACCCGGCCGTCGTCCACGGAAAGATCTCCATCGCCAAGCTGTACGCATCGGAGATGGCGAACCGCGTCGCCGATCGCTGCCTCCAGCTCTACGGAGGCCGCGGCTACATGACCGAGAACGTCGCCAACCGCTACTTCCGCGAGCTTCGCGTCGACCGCATC
>JASHRK010000322.1 GCA_030037405.1 Acidimicrobiales bacterium
GTCGCCTCGTCACCTTCGAGCTTCTCGGCGCAGTCGAGGATGTTCTTCTGGGAGCGGAGAAGGGCGACACCACCACCGGGGACGACGCCCTCCTCGATGGCGGCCTTCGTCGTCGAGACGGCGTCCTCGATGCGGTGTTTCTTCTCCTTCAGCTCCACCTCGGTGGCGGCGCCGACCTTGATGACGGCTACGCCGCCGGACAGCTTGGCGAGCCTCTCCTGCAGCTTCTCCCGGTCGTAGTCCGAGTCGGTGTTCTCGATCTCGGTCTTGATCTGGCTGATGCGGCCCTTGATGTCGCTCTCGGCGCCTCCGCCTTCGACGACGGTCGTCTCGTCCTTCGTGACGACGACCTTGCGGGCCCGCCCGAGCAGCTCGAGCGTGACGTTCTCGACCTTCAGCCCGACCTCTTCGGAGATGACCTGCCCACCGGTGAGGATGGCGATGTCCTGCAGCATGGCCTTGCGCCGCTCGCCGAAGCCGGGGGCCTTGACCGAGACGCTCTTGAAGGTGCCGCGGATCTTGTTGACGACGAGAGTCGCAAGTGCCTCGCCTTCGACGTCCTCGGCGACGATGACGAGGGCCTTACCGGTCTGCATCACCTTCTCGAGCACGGGAAGGAGGTCGCGGACGGCGGAGATCTTCGAGCCGACGAGGAGGATGTAGGGCTCGTCCAGAGCCGCCTCCATCCGCTCCGGGTCGGTGACGAAGTAGGGCGAGATGTACCCCTTGTCGAAGCGCATGCCCTCTACGAGCTCCATCTCCATCCCGAAGGTCTGCGACTCCTCGACCGTGATCACCCCGTCCTTGCCGACCTTGTCGATCGCCTCGGCGATCATGTCGCCGATCTCGTTGTCCGCCGCCGAGATGGCGGCGACCTGAGCTATCTGCTCCTTCGAGTCGGTCACCTCCTTGGCGATGTCCTTGATCCGCGCGACGGCGGCCTCGACGGCCGCCTCGATGCCGCGCTTGAGCGACATCGGGTTCGCCCCTGCCGCCACGTTGCGAAGGCCCTCTCGCACCATCGCCCCGGCGAGCACGGTGGCTGTCGTGGTCCCGTCACCGGCCACGTCGTCCGTCTTCTTGGCGACTTCCTTGACGAGCTCCGCCCCGATCTTCTCCATCGGGTCCTCGAGCTCGATCTCCTTCGCGATCGAGACGCCGTCGTTGGTGATGGTGGGAGCTCCCCACTTCTTCTCCACCACGACGTTGCGACCCTTCGGTCCAAGCGTGACCTTTACTGCGTCTACCAGCTGGTTCATCCCGCTCTCGAGCGACCGGCGGGCCGTCTCGTCGAAGGCGATCAGCTTTGCCATCTCGGTTCGTCCTTCCTCTGGGGGCCCGGGTGCATCATTGGCCGGGCGTTGGCACTCTCATCGATCGAGTGCCAGATTAGCACTCTCTGCCGGAGAGTGCTACTGGCCGTCCGGGGCGGTCTCAGCCCCCGGCGACGGCGGGCACGATGGACACGGTCGTGCCGTCGGAGACTGCCGTGTCGAGCCCTTCGAGGTAGCGAACGTCCTCCTCGGCCACGAAGACGTTGACGAAACGCCGCAGGGTGCCCCGCTCGTCGAGGAGCCTCGCCTCGATCCCGGGATGATCGGCCTCCAGCGAGCCGATCACCTCCCGGACCGTGCCGGCGGGTACGTTCAGCTCGCTTCGCCCCTCCGTGAGGGTTCGAAGCTGGGCGGGGACTCTCACGGTCACGCTCACATCGGCTCCTTCCAAGCTGACTCGCCGAGGGCCTCGGCGACGTCCTCGATCCGAGCTGCGACGGTCGCCGTCGCACCGACCGAGCTGCCGAAGGCCTCGACCGTCTTCAAGCCGTTCCCCGTCACGTAGGCGACGACCGTCTCGTCGCCTCTCACGACGCCCTCCCGGGCGAGGGCGGCGAGGGTGGCGATCGTCACCCCCCCGGCCGTCTCGGCGAAGATGCCCTCTGTCCGCGCCAGCAACCGGATGGCCTTCAGGACCTCCTCGTCGCTCACCGAGCCGACGGCGCCACCGGTGCGCCGCACCACCTCGAGGGCGTACCACCCGTCCGCAGGGTTCCCGATGGCGAGCGACTTCGCGATCGTCGCCGCCTTCACCGGGCGGACATGGTCGGCTCCTGCTGCGAAAGCTGCCGCCACCGGAGCGCATCCCGCCGCCTGGGCTCCCGAGACCCGGACGGGTCCGGAGGTATCTTCCCGATCGATGCGAGCTTCGACGAGGCCGAGCTCGACGAGCTCCCTGAAGCCCTTGTCGATCTTCGTGAGCTGGCTGCCCGAGGCGATCGGCACGACGACGTGGTCTGGCAGGCGCCATCCGAGCTGCTCGGCGACCTCGAAAGCGAGCGTCTTCGAACCCTCTGCGTAGTAGGGGCGCACGTTCACGTTCACGAACGCCCAGTCGTCGTGCTCGCTCGCCAGCTCGGCGCAGAGCCGGTTGACGTCGTCGTAGCTGCCCTCGACGGCGAGCAGGTCTCCGCCGAACACGGCTGTCGTGAGCATCTTCACGGCCTCGAGGTCGCTCGGGACGAGCACGACCGATCTCATGCCGGCGCGCGCCGCGTGGGCAGCGACCGAATTGGCCAGGTTCCCGGTGGAGGCACAGGCGGCGACCTTGAAGCCGAGCTCGCGCGCCTTGGTCAGGGCGACGGTGACGACGCGGTCCTTGAAAGACCCGGTCGGGTTCCTCGTGTCGTCCTTCACCCACAGCTCGCCCAGACCGAGCTCGGCGGCGAGGCGGTCGGCGCGTACGAGGGGCGTGAACCCGGCGCCGAGACTGACGGGCCCGTCGGCATCGACGGGGAGGAGGTCCCCGTACCGCCAGATGTCGGGCGGTCCGGCCGAGATGCGCTCACGTGTGAGGGCGGCGCCCATCGCCTCGTAGTCGTAGGAGACCTCGAGGGGACCGAAACAGAACTCACAGGCGTGGAGAGCTCCTGCCGGGTATGCCCGGGCGCACTCCCGACACGTCAACGATTGGACGTAGCTCATGGCTCCTCCTCATCGGTCGGGCATTGGCACCTGGTGCCCGTCGGAGACTTCCCGGCGGGAACTGGTTGCCGCGGCGTCACAGGGCCCGTCCCTCAACCGCTCTGGATGATGAGCAAGCATTCTGCCTGACGCGCACCGCACAAGTCAAAATCCAGCTTGGCGCGCTTGCGGTGAAGCGCCCGGACACCTCCGAGCCCGCTGCTGGGTACGGTGAGTGTCCGATGGCAGGCGTCCTCGACTCCCTCGAAGTCCTGGAAGGCATCTGTACCTTCGCGTGTGGGGACTTCCCGACCTCCGAGCTCGTCGAGGCGAAGCGGTCGTCGGCAACCCGCGTCCAGGTCTGCATCCCGGCGAAAGACGAGGAGGCCACCATCGGCTCGATCGTCTCGACCGTGCGACGAGAGCTCGTGGACGACCTGGGGCTCGTCGACGATCTCGTGGTAGTAGACGACGCCTCCCGCGACGCGACGGCCAGGCGTGCACGGGGGGCGGGCGCCCGTGTCGTCGCCGGACCGGGGCTCGGAAAGGGTCAGGCGATGGAGGCTGGCGTCGCCGCCCTCTCGGAGCTGTCGGAGCGGGGCGACGGCTCCCCGGAGGGGATAGTCGTGTTCCTGGACGGGGACGTGGATGGGTTCGAGGCGTGTTTCGTCACGGGAATGCTCGGCCCCCTCTTGTGCTCACCGGCCATCGAGCTGGTGAAGGGCTGCTACCGCCGCCCGATCGGCGACGACCCGCATGGCGGTGGCCGCGTGACCGAGCTCGTCGCCAAACCGGCGCTCGAGCTGTGCTTCCCGGCGCTCGGCGGCCTACGACAGCCTCTCGCAGGCGAGACGGCAGCCCGGGCGTCGCTCCTTCGTGACGTCCGCCTCGCCCCGGGCTACGCCGTCGAGGTGGCACTGCTGATCGACGCCTACAGGCTGCGCGGCACGAGGGCCATCGCAGAAGTCGACCTGGGCGTGAGGCGCCATCGCAACCGCCCCCTCGCCGCCCTCGTGCCCCAGGCCAAAGAGGTGCTGGCGACGATCCTCGAACGTTCGGGAGCACTGTGAGCGATCTCATCATCGCCGCCAACCGTGGCCCGTACTCGGTCTCCGTCGGAAGCGCCGGGGCTCTTGTCGCCTCCCCGGCTTCGGGCGGGCTGGCGCCGAGCCTGGCTTCGGCGCTCTCGGTCGGAAGCGACGGGGCCGTCTGGGTAGCGGCCGCCATGACGAAGGCGGAGCGCAGTGCGACCCGAGACGGCTCGATCGAGGCGCTCCCGGGGACAGAGGGCGTCAAGCTCACCCTGGTCGACCTCGACGAGGACACCTACGCGGCGGCGTACGACGTCATCGCCAACGCCACCTTGTGGTTCATGCACCACGGGCTCTTCGACACTCCTCGACGGCCGATCTTCGACCGGCGGTGGCGGGAGGCCTGGGAGGGTTTTCGCGCTTACAACAGCGCATTTGCCTCCGAGATCTGCGAGCTCGCCACCCCGGGTGCCCACGTGCTCGTCAACGACTACCACCTCGCCCTCGTCGGCCGGCAGCTGGCCGAGGAACGCGGTGACCTGCACACGGTGCACTTCAGCCATACCCCCTTCGCCTCCCTGAGCGAGATCAACGTCCTTCCTCGGGACACGAGGCGTGAGCTGCTGGCGGGCCTGGTGGGCTTTGGCGCCTGCGGATTTCACACGACGAGGTGGCAGAGAGCCTTCGACACCGCCTGCCGGACCTACGGGGAGAACCCGCCACCGAGCTTCGCGGCGGCTCTCGGAGCCGACGTAGACAGGCTGGCAGAGGTCGCCGCCTCCCCCGAGTGCGCCACGGCGCTGGGGGCGCTCGAGGAGCTGGTGGGCGAGCGCAGGATGATCCTTCGCAGCGATCGGGTGGAGCTGTCCAAGAACATCCTCCGGGGCCTCCTCGCCTTCGACGCCCTCCTGGAGGAGCGCCCGGAGTGGCGGGGCCGCGTCTGCCTCGTGGCCCGCTCCTACCCGAGCCGGCAGTCTCTTGCGGAGTATCTCGCCTACCGCTCCGAGGTCGAGCACCTCGCCGAGCGCCTGAACGACAAGTGGGCCGGCCCCTGCGGAGGTGAGGAGCCCATCATCTCGGTCGTAGACGACGACTTCGCCTCGAGCGTCGCCGCCCTGAGGCGATATGACGTCCTTCTCGTCAACCCGATCCGCGACGGCATGAACCTCGTCGCCAAGGAGGGCCCGACCCTGAACGAGCGCGACGGCGTCCTCGTGTGCTCGGAGGAGGCCGGGGCCTACGAAGAGCTCTCGGAGGCAGCCTTGGGGATCCAACCCTTCGACGTCGCCGACACAGCGGCGGCGCTGGCCCGCGGCCTCGAGATGCCCGCCGCCGAGCGCGCCCGGCGGGCTGCACAGCTGAAGCGGGCAAGCGCCCGCCAACCCCCGTCGGAATGGCTGCAATCGGTGCTCTCCGAAGCGCGGCGACCGGCCTCAGCTCCCGTCTCCGACCCCGCCGACCCCGCCGACCCCGCTGACCCCGCTGACCCCGCCGACACCTGAGGCGTCCAGGTCGTCGAGCCTGTCGCCGAGGTCTGCGAGGAGCCGGACGGCCTCCTCTGGTCCGCTCAGCACGAGGTTGGCGAGCTCGAGGAGCTCGGGCGGAGTCTCGTCGCCTCCGATGGCGATACGCACCGCCGTGACGGCTCCCTCCTGCTCGAGGGCGTCGAGCGCCTCGAAGGCCTTCACGTCTCCTGTGTCGTCCCCGAGAAACGCCACCGTCTTCAGCCCGGCGACGCTCTCTCGCACGAAGGTGCCCTTGTCGACGTCGACCGGCGGGACGAGCTCGACGCTCGCCTTGCCGGGACGGAGCTGAAGGCCCGCCGGCTGCGCCAGCTCGAGAGCGAGCGAGCGGGCGGCGCGTGCCACGCGCTCGTCACCTGCGGCGGCACGCCAGTGAAGCGTTAGGGCGAGACCTTTGTCCTCGACGACGAGACCCGGCACGGCGACGGCGACGGCGTGCTCGTAGGCGGCCGCCATTGCAGCCGCGAACGGCCGCGCCGGCTCGACCGGCGTCACTTCGCTCCCGTTCCAGCGCTCGAGACCGTGGAGGCCGGCGAGCTCTATGCGGTTCGAAGGCCCCGGCCGAAAGCAGTCCACGAGAAACGAAGCCGGTCGCCCCGAGACGATCCCGACGAGCCGAAGGCGCCTGGTCAGACGCACGAGCAGCTCGCGAACCCCCGGCAGGGGGACGGCACCGTACGGGTCGGGCACGATCGCGGCCAGCGTGCCGTCGAAGTCGCTGAAGATACCGGTGGTCCACGGGTCGGCCGCGAGCAGGTCGACCGCCTCTGCGGGCGTCAGAGAGGGCGGCACGCAGGCGGGCTCAGGTGGCCGACGACGGGACCCAGACCTCGACGACGTCGGCCCCGTCGGAGGTGCCCGCCGGCTCGCTCTCCACGACCCCGCGCGAGACGCCGAGGGTCGTCGCCACCGTGTCGGCTTCGGACTCGTAGCCGGACGGGTAGCGCACGAGGGGGCTCGCGAGTGTGCTCACCCAGGAGGAAGGGATCGCCGCCTCGTGGACGAGCGTGTAGTGGGCGTCGGACAGCTTCTCCACGATCGCCGGCTCGTCAGGCGCACCTGCGGGAGAGAGGACGGCAACCCTTGTCGCCGGCGTACTGCTCGTAGTCGCGGGGACTGTGGTGGAAGTGGTCGAGGAGGTGGGCGTCTTTCGATGATGCGAGCTGGGCGGGACCTTCTTTGCCGGCGAGGCGGCGGGACGAGAGGGGAGGACGGCGAAGATGCCGATGCCGAGGCCGAGAACGGCGAGCGTCACGAGCGCCCCGCGCCACTGCCCGGACTGCTCCCGAGGACGGGTCGGGGGCTGTGGTCCCTGGGGGTGCTCGCCGGCCATCCCCCAAGCATTGCCGACTCAGCGGGGTCTGTGTCGCGCCGTCGGGGCACCTTCGATCCTGGCGCGGCGACGGTCGGCGAGGCGTCTTCTCACCCGTTTGACGACGAGGGGATCGTAGGCGAGCGCTTCGTCCGACCCGATGAGCCTCCGGAGAGCTGCGTAGTAAGCGGCCGGAGAGCACGAGAGCCGTGTCCGGATCGCCTCCTCCTTCGTCGGGGCCTCGAGCCACCACTCGCGCTCGACGTCGAGTACGTCCCTGTCTCTCGTCGTGAGCGCCACGGGACGACAATGCCAAGATGAAGCTCGCAAAGCAAGCATTTCCGCACGCATGGCGGGGTGGAGCGATCCGCCTGCAGCGGTGACGTGTGCAACAGTGTCGTCGTATTGGGCGTCTGAGAGGTTGCCTGTGACAGCTCCTGTCGGGTATGTGGCGGCGTTCGGCGGCGGGGTGATCTCCTTCGCGTCGCCCTGCGTCCTTCCCGTCGTGCCCGGCTACCTCTCGGTCGTGACAGGGCTGGATTTCTTCTCCGCCGGCGACGGCGCCCGCAGGCACGTGACGCGGATCGTCAGGGAGACCGGCCTGTTCATCCTCGGGTTCGGGGTCGTCTTCGTGATCCTCGGGCTCGTGGCGACCTCGGTCGGGTTCACCCTCAGCCACGACAAGGTCCTGCTGACGCGGATCTCGGGCGGGGTCGTCATCGCCATGGCGCTCTTCCTTGCCGGGTCTCTTGTCGGACGGGCGCCCTGGCTCTACCGGGAAGCGCGCTTTCATCCCGATCTGTCACGTTTCGGGCCCTTCGCCGCTCCGATCGCCGGTGTCGCCTTCGGCTTCGGCTGGACTCCGTGCCTCACCCCGATCCTCGCCTCCATCCTCGCCTTTGCCGCCACGGCTCGAGGCGCCGCCCAAGGCGCGGGACTGCTGGTGGCCTACACGGTTGGCCTCGGGGTGCCGTTTCTCGTCGTCGGGCTTGCCTTTGGCCGGCTTGCCGGAGCGATCGGATGGATCCGGAAGCGATCGCGCGGCCTCATGCTCGCCTCCGTCGCCGTCCTCGGTGCCCTCGGGGTCCTCCTCCTCTTCAACGAGCTCACCCTCGTGACGACCGAGCTCGACTCGCTCATGGGCGTCGTCGGCCCGGGACGGCTCGCCGGCCTCGGATGAGTCTCTTCCCCCCCGACCAGTTTCCCGACCCCCATCCCCCGAGCGCGGAGCTGGCTGCTTCGACCGCGAGCGAGCTGTCGCAGATGCTCGAGGATCGGAGCGCCGCCTCCCACGAGATCGTCGAGCTCCTCATCGCCCGCATCGAGGCTGTCGACCACTCCGGCCCGGGCTTGCGAAGCGTCCTCGAGCTGGCGCCGGACGCCCTCGACGTGGCGCAGTCGCTCGACCAGGAGCGGCGAGCCGGGCGCTTACGAGGCCCTCTCCATGGCGTGCCTGTGCTCGTGAAGGACAACATCGACACGGCGGCTCCGTTGCACACGACGGCCGGCTCGCTCGTCTTCGGCGACAGCTCTCCTATAAGCGACGCTCCAGTCGTCTCGGCGCTGCGCAGGGCGGGGATGATCGTTCTCGGCAAGGCGAATCTCTCCGAGTGGGCCTGCTTCAGGTCGAGCCCTGCCTCGAGTGGGTGGAGCGCTGCCGGTGGCCAAACGCTGAACCCGCACGCTCTCGACCGTTCACCTGGGGGATCGTCCTCGGGCTCTGGCGCCGCGGTGGCCGCCGGCTTGACCCCGCTCGCCGTCGGGACGGAGACCAACGGCTCGATCCTCTGCCCGGCGAGCGCGTGCGGAGTCCTCGGCTTGAAGCCGACAGTCGGGCTCGCCAGCCGCACCGGCATCGTCCCGATCTCCGCCTCGCAGGACACGGCCGGGCCGATGGCAAAAGGCGTCGAGGACTTGGCGCTCCTGCTCGAGGTGCTGGCGACGACGGGCCCAGAGGATCCCGCCCTTTCGGGACTAGCGCCACGAGACGGGGATCCGCCGCGCCTTGCCCCGCTCGCCGGGGACGGCAGCCTGGAGGGAGTGCGCGTCGGAGTCCTGCGCGGCGGCCGCTACAGCGGCTACCACTCTGGGACGGACCGCCTCTTCGACGAGGCGATCGCTGCCATTGCGGGCACGGGGGCAGCTGTCGTCGATCCTCTGAGCCAGCCGAGCGAGCCGCTCGTCTCCTTCGAAGACGAGATGATCGTGCTTGCCCACGAATTTCGGGCCGGACTGCGGGACTACCTCGGCCACCGCGCCTCCCGGGCCGCAGTGGAGGGCGCGAGACGAACACAATTTCCCCGCAGCGTCGAAGACGTCATCGCCCATGCCTGGAAGGAGCCGGCCGAACGGGCGGACGTCTTCGGTGTCGAGCTCCTCGAGCGGGCGGCCGCCGCGGGGGAGCTTTCGAGCGAGACCTACCTGAGGGCACGGGACGCCAACCGCCGCCGCGCGCGCGGCGACGGGCTCGACGCCCTTCTTTCGGGCCAGCAGCTTGACGTAATCGCCGTCCCGACGATGCCCCCCGCCTGGTTGATCGACCACGTCGTGGGCGACCATGTCCTCGGCCATGGCTGGGGACCACCAGCCATTGCCGGCTACCCGTCCACGACTATGCCGGTGGGTCGCACAGGCGGTCTCCCCGTCGGGGTCACCTTCTGGGGCGGCCCGTGGTCGGAGCCGACCCTCCTCAGGGTCATGTTCGCCCTCGAGCGCGCCCTTGGCAAGGAGGCGACACGCCCGTGCCCGCGGTACGTGTCGCAGTCGAGCCAGACGTCCGACGAGGCGAGGGCCTGATCAGAGGCTTCCCGCGGCGTCAGTCCTTTGCCAGCTGGCGCACCACGTAGGGGAGGATCCCGCCCTGCCTCAGGTACTCGGCTTCGCTCGGCGTGTCGACGCGGAGGACGACCTTGAACTGCCGCTCGTCCGCGACTACGGAAAGCTCCCGCCCGACGAGCGAGGCGGCCTCGCCGCCCACGATCCCGTTCACGGAGAAGGTCTCCTCGCCGCTCAACCCGAGCGACTCGGCGTTCTCGCCCGGGAGGAACTGGAGAGGGAGGATGCCCATGCCGATCAGGTTCGACCTGTGGATACGCTCGAAGCTCTCGGCGATGACAGCTCGGACGCCGAGGAGCGCCGGTCCTTTCGCCGCCCAGTCCCGCGAGGAGCCCGCCCCGTACTCCTTTCCGGCGAGGACGACAAGCGGCGTCCCCTCCGCCCGGTACCTCTCGGCGGCGTCGTAGATGGTCATCTGCTCGCCCTCTGGGAGATGTCGCGTGACACCACCCTCCGTCCCGGGGGCGAGCTTGTTGCTGATGCGGACGTTGGCGAAGGTGCCCCGGACCAAGACCTCGTGGTTACCTCGCCTCGACCCGTAGGAGTTGAAATCCTGCGGTGCGACGCCGTGACGAGTCAGCCAGAGTCCCGCGGGCGAGTCGGCCTTGATCGAGCCGGCAGGCGATATGTGGTCTGTCGTCACGCTGTCGCCGAGAACGGCGAGCACCCGCCCGCCCGAGAGATCGGAGAGCTCTTCTGGTTCTGCGGACATCCCGTCGAGAAACGGAGGCCTGCGCACGTACGTCGACGTCTCACCCCAGAGGTATCGATCGCCCTCGGGCACCTCGAGCCTCCACCATCGCTCGTCCCCCGAGAAGACGTCTGCGTAGTCACGGGTGAAGAGGTCGGCACCGACGCTTCGCTGGGCGACCTCGACAACCTGGTGCAGGCTCGGCCAGATGTCACGCAGGTACACCGGCTCCCCGCCCGATCCCGTGCCGAGTGGCTCGGTGGCGAGGTCGACCGCCATCGAGCCGGCGAGGGCGTAGGCGACGACGAGAGGCGGGGAGGCGAGATAGTTCATGCGCACCTCGGGGTGGATGCGGCCTTCGAAGTTGCGGTTGCCCGAGAGAACGGAGACGACGGCCAGCCCGTGGGCGGCGATCGCCTGCGAGATCCCCGCGTCGAGGGGCCCCGAGTTGCCTATGCAGGTGGTGCACCCGTAGCCGACGAGCCCGAAGCCGAGGGTCTCGAGCGCCTCGGTGAGCCCGGCCCGCTCGAAGTAGTCCATGACGACACGCGAGCCTGGCGCGAGCGAGGTCTTCACCCAGGGCTTGGACCTGAGCCCCCGCTCGACGGCTTTCTTGGCGAGGAGGCCGGCCGCGAGCATCACCTGCGGATTCGAGGTGTTCGTACAGCTCGTGATGGCGGCTATCACGACGTGCCCGTTGTCGAGCTCGATGTCCTGGCCG
>JASHRK010000323.1 GCA_030037405.1 Acidimicrobiales bacterium
CCGGGCACGGCCACGGGCACGGCCCCGGACTATCTTCCTACCTCGTGGTCCTCGAGACACCGACGCCGGCGGAGTGAGGAGAGCACGTGCTCACGAGGTACCCCATCGCACTCGCGGCAACCCTGGTCGCATTGGTGATCGCCGGCCGGCGGCTCCTCTACCTGAGCCGTCTCATCCGGGCTGGTAAGCCGGCGCCCGAACGGCTGGCGCACTGGACGAGGCGGGCGGGCGTCGAGATCAAGGAGGTCGGCGGCCAGAAGAGGCTCCTCAAGTGGACGGTGCCGGGCATCGCCCACGCCTTCACCTTCTGGGGCTTCACGGTGCTGATTCTCACCATCATCGAGGCCTACGGCGACCTCTTCTCTCCCACCTTTCACATCCCGCTCATCGGGAGATGGTCGTTCATCGGGCTCATCGAGGATTTCTTCATCGTCGCCGTGCTTGCGGCCCTCGTGGTCTTCAGCGCCATCCGCCTCGCCAACGCCCCGTCACGAAAGGAGCGCCAGAGCCGCTTCTATGGTTCGCACACCGGAGCTGCCTGGGTCACCCTCGCATTCATCGCCTCGGTGATGATCACGCTTCTCATGTACCGGGCGGCGCAGACGAACGTCTCGACTCGCGGCGTGGCGGACTTCCCCTACTCGAACTGGGCCTTCGCGTCGCACCTCGTCGGTCGCTTCCTGCACCCGCTCGGCAGCGGCGTGAACGAGTCCCTCGCCACGGTATTCGTCGTCGTGAACGTGGCGGTGATCGTCGCCTTCCTCGTGTTTCTCGTCCACTCCAAGCACCTGCACATCTTCATGGCGCCGATAAACGTCGCCTTCTCGCGCCAGCCCCGAGCTCTCGGATCGCTGGACAAGACCCCGAATATGGACGTCGAGACCATGGACGAGGACACCGTGTTCGGGGCCGGTCAGGTCGAGCATCTCAGCTGGAAACAGCTCCTCGATCTCGTCACCTGCACCGAGTGCGGGCGTTGCCAGAGCCAGTGCCCCGCCTGGAACACGGGCAAGCCGCTCTCCCCCAAGCTCGTGATCATGGACCTGCGAGACGAGCTCTTCGCCAGCTCCGGGCGCCTTCTCTCAAAGGTTCCGGGCACGAGCGGCGACGCCGCTCCCGGCGTGGCCGCGAGCGGCACGGCCCAAGCGGGAGGCAAGGGCGGCAACGGTGGCAACGGGGCGGCGTTCGGGGCCAGCACGCTCGTGCCAGGCGTGATCGCGCCAGACGTCCTGTGGTCCTGCACGACATGCGGAGCTTGCGTGGAGCAGTGCCCGGTCGACATCGAGCACGTCGATGCCATCGTCGACATGCGCCGTTACGAGGTCATGATCGAGTCGAGGTTCCCGAGCGAGGCTGGTCTCATGCTCCGCAACATCGAGAACAGGGGGGATCCCTGGGGACTAGGGGCAGCCAAGCGACTCGACTGGACCGAGGGGCTCGACTTCGAGATCCCGATCGTCGAAGACGAGCTCCCTCCTGACGTCGAGTACCTCTTCTGGGTGGGGTGTGCCGGATCTCTCGACGAGCGTGCGCGCAAGACGACACAGTCGCTCGCCCGCCTGCTCAACGGGGCGGGCGTCAAGTTCGCCATCCTCGGGTCGAGGGAGTCGTGCACGGGCGACCCCGCTCGGAGGCTCGGGAACGAGTACCTCTACCAGATGCAGGCCATGCAGAACTTAGAGACCCTCAAGGCGGCCGGCGTGCGAAAGATCGTCGCCTCCTGCCCGCACTGCTTCAATTCACTGGCCAACGAGTACCCGTCACTCGGAGGCGACTTCGAGGTGGTCCACCACTCTCAGCTCTTGAGCAAGCTCGTCGGCGAGGGAAGGATCACGCCGTCTCGTTTCGAGGCCACCGTCACCTACCACGATCCCTGCTATCTCGGGCGCCACAACCGGGTCTACGAGGCGCCGCGGCGCGTGATCGAGAGGGTGCCAGGGGTGGAGTCGGTGGAGATGGGGCGGTGCAGGGAGCGGAGTTTCTGCTGCGGCGCGGGCGGAGCGCGTATGTGGCTCGAGGAGAAGATCGGCAAGCGGATCAATCTCGAGAGGACCGACGAGGCCCTCTCCACGGGAGCCGGCGTCGTCTCCACGGCATGCCCCTTCTGCATGATCATGCTGGACGACGCCGTGAAGGAGCGCCAGCGCGAGGACGGGGTCTCCGTGCTCGACATCGCCCAGATACTCGAGCGGTCGCTGCCCGAGAAAGTGCCGGCGGCAGGCGAGGATCGGGCGGTCACGTGACGAGGTCGCCGGCGGCGACCTCTCTCTCCAAGACCTCGTCGGTCTCCAACGCCACGCCGGCGTCGAGCGCTATGCCGCTGCCGTACCCGACCCCGGTCTCGAAGACGACTCCGGGAGGCGGCAGCGGCTCCGGCGGGAGCACTTCCTCGCCGTGGATGACGGCGTCGCCTCCCTCGAGCTCGGCGGCGCCGAAACACAGCGGTATGCGCAGCACCTTCTCGATGAACTTGAGGAGCACGTAGGTGACGAGGGCGTCCCACACGATGACGGTGAGGGCCGCTCCGGCCTGCACGAGCACCTGGTGGAAGTTCCCGTAGGCCCAGCCAGCCGCTCCTGTTGCCATGACGATCCCGTGACCGCTCTTGTTCACGACCGGGTACTCGATCATCTTCGGGTCGGCGAAGACTCCGACGAGGAGCCCTCCTACGAGGCCCGCCACTCCGTGGGTGTGGAAGACGCCAAGAGCGTCGTCCACCTTGCGGAGGATACGGAGCTTGCGGGCGGCGACGTTCCAGGAGCACCAGACGACCGCCGAGGCGACGACGCCGATGACGAGCGCTCCCCAGCCGTTCACGAAACCTGCCGCCGGCGTGATGGCGACCAGCCCGACGATCATGCCGTTGACCGCGCCGAGGAACTGCGGCCTCCTCGGCCCGGCGAACATGTCGATGCCAAGCCACGTCAGCAACGCCGCCCCCGTCGCCAGGTTCGTGTTGAGAACGGCCGCCGCCGCGTCGGCACTGGCGAAGTAGGGGTCACCGCCATTGAACCCGTTCCACCCAAGCCACAGGATGCCGGCGCCCGCCGCGACGAGGAGCAGGTTGTTCGGCGAGCAGCTCTCGCGGTCCGCCTTCAGCCGCGGCCCGATGACGGCTGCGGCGACGAAACCGGTCGTGCCGGCAGCCAGGTGGATCACGTAGCCGCCCGAGTAGTCGAGGGCGCCCCTCTGCGCCCAGTAACCTCCGCCCCACAGGAGCATGGCGTTCACGGTGTAGGCACAGGTCGTCCAGAGGGGCACGAAGACGAGCCAGGCCTTCAGGCTCATCCGCCCCAGCACGCTCCCAAGAAACAGAAGCGGCGTGATGGCGGCGAACACGAACTGGAAGTAGACGAGAGTCGAGCCGGGCAGGGCGAGCGCCGGCCCGGCCAGGTCGCTCGCCTGTGGGATAGTCGCCCGGTCCTGCTCGTGCAGATGGTCGAGAACAGGGCCCGGCTTGCCGAGCACGGTGCCTCGCACGGCGCTTCCGAGGTGGATGAAGGAGCTGCCGAAGCCCATGTTGTAGGCCCAGAGCACCCAGACGACGAGCACACAGGCGAAGGCGACGAAGGCCATCACCATCGTGTTGACGGCCCACTTCTTCTTGACGATGCCCCCGTAGAGCACGGCGATCCCCGGCAGGCTCATGAGCCCGACCAAGGTCGCCGCAGTCAGCTGCCAGGCGTTGTCGCCTGACGAGAGCCAGTGCGGATAGGGGAGGTACGTCGTCCCCAGCATGCGACCCTCCTTCGCTCGCGCGAGAGATCAGGGACGCCGTTGTCCGCGAACACTTGCTGCGAGGCTACGAAAGCGGTGTTGCAGCTCTGTGGACGCCAGTCTAAGAGCGTGTTATCGCCCTGTTAACGGAGTGTTAGCGGTCGCCCGGCGTACCGTCGCGGGCCGCCGGGCGGTTACGACCCAGGCGTACCGTCGCGGGCCACCGGGCGGTTACGACCCAGGCGTACCGTCGCGGGACGCCTGGGCGGCGACAGCCCGAGCCTTCGCCTCGACAAGATCCGCATCGCCGAGGTAACGCGGCTCGATCGCGAGCTCCAGCCGGTCCCCCAGCTCGTAGACCCGGGGCACACCCGTCGGGATGTTGAGAGCGACGATCTCGTCGTCGGCGATCTTCTCCAGGTGCTTCACGAGCGCCCGCAGGCTGTTGCCGTGGGCGACCACGAGCACGCGCCTCCCGCCGAGTAGCTCCGGGGCGATGGCGTCCTCCCAATACGGCAGGAGCCGCGCCACCACGTCGGCGAGGCACTCGGTCGCCGGCAGCGCCGAGGCAGGCACTAGCCGGTAGCGGGCGTCGGAGAGCGGGTGACGGCTGTCGCCCTCGGAGACGGGATCGGGCGGGACGTCGTAGCTCCGCCTCCAGAGGTGAACCTGCTCGGTGCCGTACCTCTCGGCCATCTCCGACTTGTTGAGGCCCTGCAGGGCGCCGTAGTGGCGCTCGTTCAGGCGCCAGTGGCGCCGCACCGGGAGCCACGTCCGCGACATGACCTCGAGGGCGAGGTCAGCCGTGCGTACGGCGCGGGTCAACACCGAGGTGTGCACCGTGTCGAAGTCAAGCCCGCAGGCCTCCCGCTCGCGTAGGAGAAGAGATCCCGCCTCCCGCGCCTCCTCCTCCCCGGCGGCCGACAGGTCGACGTCGGTCCAGCCGGTGAAGCGGTTCTCCGCGTTCCACGTGCTCTCCCCGTGGCGGAGAAGGACGAGCGTCGGCACCATTCGAGGCTATCTCGCTCTCTCGCCACCCCGTGCCCGCAGCACAAAGCCGGCGCCAGCAGTTCCTTGACAATCTCTGGCTCAACTTTGCTATACTCTTCCTCAGTAGATATTGCCGAGACAAGACACAAGCCAAGGAGCAGCACAAATGCCGAAGGCAGTAGGGATCGACTTGGGGACCACGAACTCGGTGGTCGCCTTCCTCGAAGCAGGCGAGCCGACCGTGATCCCGAACGCGGAGGGCGGTCGGACGACGCCGTCCGTCGTCGGCTTCGCGAAGTCAGGAGAGGTGCTCGTGGGCGAGGTCGCCAAGCGGCAGGCGATCACGAACCCGGACAGGACCGTCCGGTCCGTCAAGCGCCAGATGGGCACGAGCTGGACGATCGACATCTCCGGGAAGTCATACACGGCCCAGGAGATCTCTGCCCGCATCCTGCAGAAGCTGAAGAGGGACGCCGAGTCCTACCTCGGAGACACCGTGACGCAGGCCGTGATCACCGTGCCCGCCTACTTCGACGACGCCCAGCGGACCGCCACCCAGGAGGCCGGCAAGATCGCCGGGCTCGAGGTGCTCCGCATCATCAACGAGCCGACGGCGGCCGCTCTTGCCTACGGCCTCGACAAGGAGGGCGCCGACCAGACGGTCCTCGTCTTCGACCTCGGAGGCGGGACCTTCGACGTCTCCATCCTCGAGATCGGCGAGGGCGTCTTCGAAGTCAAGTCGACCTCGGGCAACACCCACCTCGGCGGTGACGACTGGGACCAGAGGGTCATCGACTGGCTGGTCAAGACCTTCAAGGACACCGAGGGGGTCGACCTCTCGAACGACAAGATGGCCCTGCAGCGCCTCAAGGAGGCGGCCGAGAAGGCGAAGATCGAGCTCTCGGCCGTGCAGGAGACGACGGTGAACCTGCCCTTCATAACGGCCACGAACGAAGGGCCCAAGCACCTCGACGTGAAGCTCACGAGAGCGAAGTTCCAAGAGCTCACCGAAGACCTCGTCGAGGCGTGCCGTGGCCCCTTCGACTCGGCGATCTCCGACGCCGGGCTCTCGAAGTCCGACATCAACCACGTGGTGCTCGTGGGCGGTTCGACACGCATGCCCGCCATCCAGGAGCTCGTGCAGCAGCTCACGGGGAAGGAGCCCCACAAGGGAGTCAACCCCGACGAGGTCGTCGCCGTCGGTGCGGCGATCCAGGCCGGGGTGCTGAAGGGCGAGGTGAAAGACATCCTCCTCCTCGACGTGACTCCGCTCAGCCTCGGCATCGAGACAAAGGGGGGCATCACCCACAAGCTCATCGAGCGCAACACGACGATCCCGACCCGCCGTTCCGAGATGTTCTCAACGGCCGAGGACAACCAGCCGTCGGTCGAGATCCACGTCCTCCAGGGCGAGCGCGATATGGCCATGTACAACAAGACGCTCGGGAAGTTCCAGCTCGTGGACCTGCCGCTCGCACCCCGGGGCGTTCCCCAGATCGAGGTCGCCTTCGACATCGACGCCAACGGGATCGTCCACGTGTCCGCCAAGGACCTCGCTACGGGCAAGGAGCAGTCGATGACGATCACGGGCCAGTCGTCGCTGCCGAAGGAGGACATCGAGCGCATGATGCGCGACGCCGAGATGCACGCCGCCGAGGACAGGCAGCGGCGCGAGGAGGCCGAGACGCGCAACCAGGCGGACACCCTCGTGTACCAGACCGAGAAGCTCCTCCGTGAGCAGGGCGAGAAGGTGCCGGCGGCCGAGAAGGACCAGGTGGAGACGGCGCTGAAGGACGTCAAGGAGAAGCTTGCCGGCTCCGACGTCGAAGCCCTCAACCGGAGCCTCGAGGCCTTGCGGGCTGCTTCCCAGACGCTCGGGCAGCGTATGTACGAGCAGGCGGCCGCCACCCAGCAAGCGGCGGGAGGGACAGGCACGCCGGGAGGAGACTCAGGCTCCACCGCATCCGGGCCCGAGGACGAGGTCGTCGACGCCGAGATCGTCGACGACACTGGTGACGCGAGCGCGACAGGGGCATGACGACCGGAGAAGCGATGGCGCCGGGCGACCGGAGAGAGCCGTCCGCGAGGACGAGGAAGACAGAGCACAAGACCGTGGTGCCGCCCGGTGACGAGGCCGAGGTGACCCCAGAGGCGCCGCCGCACGGTGACGAGGCCGAGGCACCGCCCGGTGACGGGGCCGATGTCGAGTCGACCGCCGGCGAGGACCTCGCCAGGGCGGTCGCGGAGCGGGACGACTACCTCGCGGCGCTACAGCGCCTGCAGGCTGACTTCGACAACTACCGCAAGCGGTCGATGAGGCAGCAGACCGAGGTCCTCGAACGGGCGACGGAGTCGCTCATCGCGACCCTCCTCCCCGTGCTCGACGCCCTCGACCTCGCGAGAGCCCATGCCGGCTCCAACGCGATAAGTGATGGCGACGGCAACGAGCCGACCGCTCTCTCGCAGATCGGGACGCTCCTGACCGACATCTTGAGGCGCGAGGGCCTCGAGCGGATAGACACCGCTGACGTCCCCTTCGACCCGAACGTCCACGACGCCGTGGCGCACGAGGTCGACGAAGACGGCGGTGAGGACGCTCGAAGATCCCCCGAGATCAGTGAGGTCCTCCGAGCGGGTTACCGACTGAAAGGAAGGGTGCTGCGGCCCGCGATGGTGAAGGTGAAGGGCTGACCGCACGGCTGCAGGCGCACCAGGCAGCACGGACGTTAGGCAGCACGGACGTTAGGCAGAACAGGTAGGACACGTGCCCCCACAGCGTGAATGGTTCGACACCGATTACTACAAGGTGCTCGGCGTCTCTCCGGAGGCGACCGAGAAAGAGATCACGCGCGCCTACCGCAAGCTCGCCAAGCGGTACCACCCCGACGCCAACCCGGGCTCCGAGGACAAGTTCAAGGAGATCTCCGCCGCCTACGACGTGCTCGGCGACCCGGAGCGCCGTAAGGAGTACGACGAGGTGAGGCGTCTCGGGCCCCTCGGCGGCTTCGGCTCGGGCATGGGCGGCGCCAATGGCGGCGGCTTCAACTTCCGTATCGACGACCTCGGAGACCTCTTCGGGGGGATCTTCAACCGGGGCGGGCGCGCCCGCACGGCCGGCGCCCCGGGAACAGGTCCTTTCGACGGGCCGCGGCGGGGTCAGGACGTCGAGGCCGAGCTGCACCTCTCCTTCACCGAAGCGGTCGAGGGGGTCATCACCTCGGTCAACGTCGTCACCGGTGCCCCCTGCCACACCTGCGCGGGCTCGGGATCGACACCGGGGTCGATGCCGATCACCTGCCCTCGCTGCGGAGGGACGGGAACTCTCAACGACAACCAGGGGCTCTTCTCCCTCGCGAAGCCCTGCCCCGACTGCCGGGGCCGCGGGATGAAGGTCACCGATCCCTGCCCGACCTGTGGCGGCTCCGGCGTCGAGCGCCGCCAGCGCCAGGTGAAGGTTCGCATTCCCGCAGGCGTCGAAGACGGCCAGCGGATCCGCGTGAAGGGCAAGGGGGAGGCGGGGGCGAACGGCGGGCCATCGGGCGACCTGTACGTCGTGGTGCACGTCGCCCACCACCCCCTGTTCGGCCGCTCGGGTGCCAACCTCACCCTGCGCGTCCCGATCACCTTTCCCGAGGCAGCCCTCGGTGCAGACATAAAGGTGCCGTCCCTCAGCGGTCCCGTCACCGTCAGGATCCCGCCCGGTACGGCGTCGGGGAAGCGGCTGCGGGTCCGCGGCCGCGGAGTCGCCACGGGCGCCAAGACGGGCGACCTGATCGTCACCGTCGAGGTGGAAGTGCCGAGCTCTCTCGAGGACGACCAGCGCCAGGCGGTCGAGGCTCTCGGCCGGACGCTCGGCGCCGAGGAGACCGTCCGCGCTCATCTGTGGACTACGCAGTGATCCCCCGCGAGGAGGGCGAGCGGGACGAGGCTCGCGCCGTCTACGTGATCTCGGTAGCCGCAGAGCTGGCAGGGGTGCACCCGCAGACTCTGCGGATCTACGAGCGGAGAGGGCTTCTCGCCCCCGGCCGCACCGGGGGCGGCAATCGCCGCTACAGCGAGAGGGACATCCGCCACCTGCAGGAGATCCAAGAGCTCACGAACGCAGGCGTCAACCTCGAGGGCGTACGGCGGATCCTCGCCTTGAGAGAGGAGGTCCGGCGCCTCCGCGAAGAGCTCGAAGGGACGAAACGAGCGGCTCGAGACGCCGTCGAGCAGACCCACCGCAAGTACCGGCGCGACCTAGTGCCCGCCCCCAGGGGAGCGCTCCCCGTAAGACCGACGAAAGCCTGATCCACCTTGCCACTCGACCCGAACCGCTGGACACACAAGACGCAAGAGGCGGTGACTCAGTCCGCCGCCCTTGCCCGCAGCTTCCACCACTCCGAGATAGAGCCCGAGCACCTGCTCCTCGCGGCCCTCGGGCAGGATGGCGGCGTTGCCCTTCCTCTCCTCGACCGGGTGGGCGTCTCCGCCCTGGCGGCGCGCAACCAGCTCGACGAGAAGCTCGGCAAGTACGCGAAGAGCTACGGCGGGGACGAGCCCGGTCTCTCTCGGGATTTGACGGATGCCTTCGAGCGGGCAGAGGCCGTGCAGCGAGAGATGGGAGACGACTACCTCTCGGTCGAGCACCTCATGCTCGCTCTGGCAGATCGTCTCGGCGCCACGCGCGACGACATGCTGAAGGCGCTGCAGGAGATTCGCGGCGCCCATCGCGTCACGAGCCAGGACCCGGAGGAGCAGTACCAGGCACTCGAGCGCTACGGCCGCGACCTCACCGACGCCGCCCGCAAGCGCAAGCTCGACCCTGTCATCGGCCGCGACGAGGAGATCAGGCGCGTGATCCAGGTTCTCTCGAGGCGGACGAAGAACAACCCGGTGTTGATCGGCGAGCCGGGAGTCGGGAAGACGGCCATAGTCGAGGGCCTCGCCAACCGCATCGTCGAGGGCGACGTGCCGGAGGGTTTGAAGGGAAAGCGCGTGATCGCCCTCGATCTCGGCTCGATGGTGGCCGGGGCGAAGTACCGGGGGGAGTTCGAGGAACGCCTGAAGGCGGTGCTGAAGGAGATCGCCCAGTCCGAGGGCGAGATCATCACGTTCATCGACGAGCTCCACACGATCGTCGGCGCAGGCGCCGCCGAAGGGGCGATGGACGCCGGCAACATGATCAAGCCGATGCTGGCGCGCGGCGAGCTCCGGTTGGTCGGCGCCACCACCCTCGACGAGTACCGCAAGCACGTGGAGAAGGACGCCGCGCTGGAACGGCGCTTCCAGCCGGTCATGGTCGAGGCGCCCTCCGTGGCGGACACGATCGCCATCCTCCGGGGGCTGAAGGAGCGCTACGAAGTCCACCATGGCGTGCGCATCCAGGACGCCGCTCTCGTCGCCGCCGCTGTGCTCTCCGACCGCTACGTGACGGCCCGCTTCCTTCCGGACAAGGCGATCGACCTCATCGACGAGGCCGCCAGCCGGCTCCGCATCGAGATCGACTCGATGCCGACAGAGCTCGACGTGGTGCTCAGGCGCATTCGCCAGCTCGAGATCGAGGAGCTCGCTCTCTCGAAGGAGAACGACCCGGCTTCGACCGAGCGCCTCGAGCGGCTCCGTGCTGAGCTCGCCGACCTTCGCGAGCAACAGACGGCGATGACCGCCCACTGGCAGGCGGAGAAGGAGGCGATCGCCTCGATCCGGGAGGCCAAGACCGAGCTCGAGACGGCCCGTGGTGAGATGGAGCACTTCGAGCGGGACGGGAACCTCGCCAAGTCGGCCGAGATCCGCTACGGGCGCATCCCGGCGATCGAACGCTCGATCGAGGAGGCGACCGTCAGGCTGTCGGAGCTCCAGTCGGATCAGAAGATGCTCAAAGAGGAAGTCGACGCCGAGGACGTCGCCGAGGTGGTGAGCCGCTGGACCGGCGTCCCCGTCTCGCGGCTCGTCGAGGGCGAGGTCGCCAAGCTCGTCCACCTCGAGGACCTGCTGCACGCCCGCGTGGTGGGTCAGGACGAAGCCGTCACCGCCGTCGCCAACGCGATCCGGCGCAGCCGGGCCGGGCTGAGCGATCCCCACAGGCCGATCGGGAGCTTCCTCTTCCTCGGCCCCACGGGTGTCGGCAAGACGGAGCTCGCCCGCTCGCTCGCCGAGGTCCTCTTCGACGACGAGCGCGCCATGGTCCGTATCGACATGGGTGAGTACCAGGAGCGGCACAACGTCTCCCGGCTGGTGGGAGCTCCCCCCGGCTACGTCGGCTACGAAGAGGGGGGCCAGCTGACCGAGGCGGTGCGGCGCCGGCCCTACTCGGTCGTGCTCCTCGACGAGATCGAGAAGGCCCACGCCGACGTCTTCAACGTCCTCTTGCAGGTGCTCGATGACGGCCGGCTGACAGACGGCCAGGGCCGCACGGTCGACTTCACGAACACGATCCTCATCATGACCTCGAACCTTCCCGGCGATCCCCGCGACTTCTTCAAGCCCGAATTCGTGAACCGCATCGACGAGATCGTGAGGTTCCGGCCTCTCGACCGGTCGGATCTCGACCAGATCGTCGACATCCAGCTGAAGAGCCTCTCGAGCCGGCTCGAAGAGCGTCGCGTCGCGCTCGAGGTAACTGCAGCCGCGAGAGGGTGGCTGGCCGATCACGGCTACGACCCGACCTTCGGCGCCAGGCCGCTTCGCCGCACGATCCAGCGAGAGCTCGGGGACAGGCTCGCCGTCGCCCTCCTCGAGGGCAAGTACTCGGAGGGGGACACAGTGCGGGTGGACGTGGCCGGCAGCGAGCTCGTCCTCACTTGACCGGCGGTGACCCCGTCATCACGCAACCTCGCCCCCACGTTATAGATTCGGCGAGGTGACTGCCGGCGCCGACTCCTGCCCGACCTGGTGACCCCCGCCAACCCGCTACGCGACCCGAGGGACCGGCGCCTGCCCCGGGTACCGGAGCCGTGCGCCCTCGTCGTCTTCGGCGTCACGGGCGACCTGGCGCGAAAGAAGCTCATCCCCGCCGTCTACGACCTGGCAAACCGGGGGCTCCTCCCGCCCGGTTTCGTCCTGCTCGGCTTCGCCCGGCGTGACTGGGGCCACGAGGACTTCGGGTCCCTCGCCCGCGAAGCCGCGCAAGAGCACGCCAGGACGGAGTTCCGGGACGAGGTGTGGCACCGCCTTGCCGACTCCGTGCGCTTCGTGCCCGGGTCCTTCGACGACGACAACGCCTTCGACAAGCTGAACGAGACGCTCGTCGAGCTGGAGACGAGCCACGGCATAGCGGGCAATGCCGCCTTCTACCTGTCGATCCCGCCCGCCGCCTTCCCCGTCGTGCTGAAGCAGCTCGAGCGGACCCGGATGGCGGACAGCGCGGGGCAGGGCGGTTGGCGCCGGGTGGTCGTCGAGAAACCCTTCGGCCACGACCTCGAGAGCTCCCGCGAGCTCAACGGTCTCGTCGACTCCGTCTTCACCCCGCCCGACGTCTTCCGCATCGACCACTACCTCGGCAAGGAGACCGTGCAGAACCTCCTCGCGCTGCGTTTCGCCAATACCTTGTTCGAGCCGATCTGGAACGCCAACTACGTCGACTCTGTCCAGATAACGATGGCCGAGGACGTGGGGATCGAGGGGCGCGCAGCCTTCTACGAGTCGGCGGGCGCCGCCCGCGACGTCCTCCAGAACCACCTCTTGCAGCTGCTGGCGCTGACAGCGATGGAGGAGCCCGTCTCCTTCGACGCCGAGGCGCTCCGCACCGAGAAACACAAGGTTCTCAAAGCCATATCCCTCCCCCCGGACCTCGGGGCCGGCACGGCCCGGGGCCAGTACGACCAGGGCTGGCTGGCCGGCCAACGAGTGCGCTCTTACCTCGACGAGGAAGGGGTCGCCAAAGACTCGCGCACGGAGACCTATGCCGCCGTCCGCCTCGGGGTGGAGACGCGCCGCTGGGCGGGAGTCCCCTTCTACCTCCGTACGGGCAAGAGGCTGCCGCGACGGGTGACGGAGATCGCCGTCATCTTCAAGCGCGCCCCCCACCTGCCGTTCCTCGAGACCGACACCACCGAGCTCGGCAACAATCAGCTCGTGGTGAGAGTGCAGCCCGACGAGGGAGTGACCCTGCGTTTCGGTTCGAAGGTCCCCGGCTCGGCGATGGAGATCCGCGAGGTCTCGATGGACTTCCTCTACGGCTCCTCGTTCACGGAGTCGAGCCCCGAGGCCTACGAGCGCCTCCTCCTCGACGTCCTCCTCGGCGACAAGACGCTCTTCCCCGACCACGAGGAGGTCGAGTCCTCCTGGAGGGTCGTCGACCCTCTCGAGCAGTTCTGGGCGGGCCAGAGCGCCGAGCGCTACCGGGCGGGAGAGTGGGGACCTCGCGGTGCCGACGCCATGCTGGCACGCGAGCGACGGACCTGGAGGCGGCCATGACGACCACGCTGTGGGACACGAGCGGGGGGGAGGTCGTGAAGGCGCTGGCCGCCGAGAGGCGCGCGGGAGGGGCCATGGTGGCCTCTGGGCTGGCGCTCACTCTCGTCGTCACCGTGGACGAGAAGAACGTCCCCGCCGCCGAGCAGGCGGCGACGATCGCTGCCCAGGCGCACCCGTTCCGGTTGCTCGTCGCCGTCAGGCGACAGCTCGAGACGGCCGACCGCCTCGACGCCGAGGTGCAGGTCGGCGGGCGCCTCGGCCCGATCGAGGCGGTCGTGATGCGGATGTACGGGAGGCTCACCCTCCACGCCGAGTCGGTCGTGCTGCCACTCCTCGCCCCCGACTGCCCCGTGGTGACCTGGTGGCACGGGCCACCACCCGAGGAGATCGCCACCGATCCCCTCGGGGTGCTGGCAGACAGGCGGGTCACGGACTGCTCGCTCGCGCCCGACCCGGTCGGGGCGCTCCAGACCCGGGCGGCGGACTTCGCCCCCGGCGACACCGATCTCACCTGGACTCGCACGACGCCCTGGCGCTCCCTCCTCG
>JASHRK010000324.1 GCA_030037405.1 Acidimicrobiales bacterium
GCGAGCTCGTGCTGGCTCAAGGGCGAGACGATCTCGACTCGCCCGTCGCTCTCGGTACCGTACCGTTCGGCTAGGCGCGAGAGGGTGCTGCAGACTCGAGAGAGCGTGTCGATGGTCCCGAGCTCGACCTGGCGGTTCGAGATCTCCCGCAACCTCGCAGCCCCGGCGCGCAAGAGCTCGTGGGAGACACGGGGATGCTCCGCCAGGAAGGTCTCGAAGTCCGCAAGGCCGAGGCAGTCGAGCTCGACCGGCTCGAGGGCTATCACCGACGCCGAACGGGGGGCTCCGTCAGCCGCGCTCACCTCGCCGAGGAGCGAGCCAGGGTCCAATATCGACAGGATCACCTCGCGCCCCGATCGCCTGCTGCATATCTTTACCCGGCCCGTGCGCAGCACCATCACCTCGTGGCCAGCATCGCCCTCGCGAAACACGACGTCGCCGCGCGAAAAAATCCTCCGCCGGCTGCGGCTCTCGAAGTCCAAGACCTCGTCGTCCGTCAGCCAGCGGAGGAAGTCTCCCTCAGGAGGTCCGGCCGCGTGGCCCGACACCTCTGTTAGGGGATGAGGCTCTTTCCGTGCTCCGGCCTGGCGTTCTCCGGCTTGGCGTTCGCAGACTTCCTCCCCTGGACGCTCATCCCGCCGGACACGCTCTCGGCGCTCTCGTCGTCGACCGCCACATCCTCGTCGGGGTCCGTCAGGTCCCTCGTGTCTTCCGGTCTCTCACTCACCTGCAGCTCCCTTCGCTTGACTCATCCGATGCGACCTAGCTCTCTTACGACCTAGCGCAGCTGATGTAACCAGGGTAAGGGAACGCCGAACGAATATCTACTAGGAACAATGTGTATTCCTACCCACCGGGTCTGCGGCCTCCGGCGGCGGCAGGAGTCTCGGTGAGCACGAAGCCCTGTGTGCGTACGAGGCCCCGAGGTTCGAGCCACGGGTACACTGAGCACTCGCACCAAGCGCTCGTAGCCCAATTGGATAGAGCATCTGACTACGGATCAGAAGGTTGGGGGTTCGAGTCCCTCCGAGCGCGCGCAAAGGACCTGGTCAGAGCCTCATCGACGAGTGCGAGGGCCTCCCCAGCGAACCGCAGGAATCAGTAGCAGGGGAGCGGGTGACCAGGTCGACAGCGGCGGAAACGCCCTGTTCGAGCATCACTCCGTTTGGCTAGAACGGGCTACGTGGAGGCCAGGCATCTGATTGTGCATCCGACTCCTTCCCCGTTCATGGTGGACCCGAATCGAGCGCCCTCGATGACCCGTGGATCGCCGAGCTACGCCGGATCGCTCCGCAGTCGCCGATGGGGCCAGAAGCGGATCCTGTCCATCGCCCACCCGCTGGTGTACCGGCCACGGGTGTCATCTGAGCGGGCGCGACCTGGCTCGACGAGGAAGGCGTCGTCTGGCTTTGCGCGGTCCGCCGCCGGGAAGAGGGGTCGGACGACGACGCTTTCGAGTGGTTCGCCGAGCTTCGCCGCCAGGACGGCCAGCTCCTGCCAACCGAGGACGACCGCCTGCGCGATCAGGCGGAGGAGGCTCTCCGATCGTTCGATCGGCTCACGAGAGCCCTCTTCGACCTGGTGGACGGAGCGCGCGCCGACCTCGGG
Source organism: Acidimicrobiales bacterium (assembly GCA_030037405.1). Taxonomy (GTDB): domain Bacteria; phylum Actinomycetota; class Acidimicrobiia; order Acidimicrobiales; family Bog-793; genus JOPF099. Next base: position 1,609 of record JASHRK010000324.1, read on the forward strand.
ACGGAGCGCGTGGCGGACCTCGATGGGTGGCTGCCGAGCCGGGGCCAGGTGCTCCTCCAACGCCGCGAACAGCAGGTCCCTCACCTCGGCACGGATGAAAGTTGCCCTCCACCGCCCGCACGCTGATGGCGCACCAGATCTCCTCCACCCCGTCTCCCTGGAAGGCGATCGCCCGGCTCCATGTTCGACGCGCGCAGCGACTGGCCGACGGGCGACGTTGGGCGGTTCGAGGCGGTCAGGCTCGGGATGCGGTAGCGGAGCGGCTCCCCCCGGCAACCCGCTTGACGGACTCGACCGGGACGTCGAGGAGGTGCGCGGCGATGGCGGCATCGCCGGAGGCGAGGACGGAACGGGCGTGGTCGAAGCCCTTTTCGATCTGGTCGGCGTGGCGGACGGCGTACTCACGAACGGCGCGGTCGACGACTTCGGCCTGGGTGGTGTCGATGAGAGCGGCGAGGTAGCGGATGCGCTGCTTGGTCTCCTCGCCGACCTTGATGGGCGCCTGGCTCATGCCTAGAAGATAGCAGTACCTAAGTACCTAAACACCTCAAGGCGGAGCAGATCAGACCCAAGAAGGAGCACGATCCGGAGATACCGGACGTGAGCCAGACTCGGGGTAGGGCCGGGGTAGGTCCCCTCGGTATCAGCCACGGAGTGGGCACGGCTCATGCAGCTCCGATGCTGGCGGTATGACGTTAAGCAGACACTATACTAGACGTTGACCTGTTGAATCACACGACTGTAAGGAGACGGTGTGACCGTACTGAGCGGGGTCCTCGACGAGCTGATCGACACCCACGTCATCGACGCCGGTGACCTGGCCCAGATCACCGGCGCCACCTCGCGCAGCGTCAGCCGATGGACCACCGCCAAGGCCATGCCCCGCCGCGACGCCGAGGACCGCCTCCTTGAACTCAAAGCCGTGGTGGACCAGCTCCGGTCAGTCCTTCGCGACGAGTCAGCCCGGTTGTGGCTACGCAGCCCAAACCCCGACCTCGACTGGCGCAAACCGCTGGAGCTGATCGCCGAAGGCGAGTACCGGCGGGTCATCGGAGCAGTGCTGGCTATGGCCGAGGGTGTGACGGCATAGCCGGGTGCCTATCGACGCCGGCCGAGTAGCCACCGCACCGCTCTCGTCGTTCACCGGCCAGGGGTGGAGGCACCTTGCCCCCCGCTACGACTGGCTCAGCGGGGAAGGCTCACGAATCCACGGCGGACGCTTCAACCCGCCCGGCAGCTTCCCCGTCCTCTACCTCTGCGAGAGCAGACCCTGTGCGGTTGCAGAACTACAACGGCTCGGGCAACGCCAGGCCATCGGAGTCGAAGGGCTGCTCCCAAGGGTGCTCTATCGCTACGAAATCGCTCTCGACCGAGTCCTTGACCTCACCGACGACCAAGTATGCACTCACGTCGGCCTGGGCCAGGACGTCCTCACCGGACCCGACTGGACTACCTGCCAAGAGCTCGGCTCCACCCTGCACGCCCTCGGCGCCTAGGCCATCACCTCACCTTCGGCCACCGGGGTCGGAGAGATTCTCGTCGTGTTTGTCCAGCAGATCGGCCTCGGCCGCCTCGAACCCCATCTCGCCGAGGAATGGCACTCACTCGACCAGGTGGAGGGATGACCTGCCATCCACGGACAGGCTACGGGTTGGGGGATGCCGAATCTGAGGGCTCAAGCGTGTGCTTCTTGGCCCCCGGCTTCTCCCTCTCCACCACGAACGACGCCGTGACCTGCAGCTTTCTCCCCAGCCGCAGTTGGGGATCACTTCACCGGGGCGCAGGGTCGTGTACAGCGGGCGGAGCTCGATAGCCGGATCTACATCGGCGACATCTGCATTGGCGAGATCGCAGTCGTGGGTTGCAACCGCCCACAGCCTGTGCAAGCCCGGCGACCGCTCAGGGATGCCCGACTGGCCCGAGGACGACGGCGTCGAGCGGAAGCTCGAACTCGACGATCGAGCCCTGGCGCCAGCCCGCCTCGTACACCGATGCCACACCACCGAGCGCCCTACTCGTGCAGCGCGGTCGTGGGGCCGGCGCGTCGAGGGCGGTCGCCGACCAGCAGCCCCGTCCGGCGGGGGCGGAGCAGGTCAAGGGCGGCGAGGTACGCCCGACCCGGGTCGCCGCCAGCTCGCAGCTCGTCGACGGCGCTGCGCTGGCCCGCTGGAGCCGTATCGAGAAGGGTCCCCGTTCGCTCACGGTCTCGGTCGGCGAGCAGGGTGTGGCCGAGCGCAATGTGAGCCAGCTCGTGCACCCTGGTTGCTGCGGGTGCGTCCCGGTGGTCTACGACTAGAACCGGACGTGTTCGGCCCACGCGGCGGCCAAGGCTTCGTCCCCGACCAGCTCTGTCGAGGCAGGACGGCTGAGTGTCCACAACAGCAGATCCTGGCCGCTGCCGCGTACTGTCAGATCTCCGTTTCCGTGTTCCACCCGGACTTGCGGCGGCGACGCGATCGTCAGCATCCGCTCGCCGGCCCCGTCCGTACGGTGAAAGTGCACCGTACGTCCCTCACCCCAGGTCGGCGGTTGCCGCTCCCACTGGAAAGGCAGGAAGGTCGTCAGGAACTCCGCCAGCCCGTCGTCGGCCACGTCACCGGGGATCGTCCAGGCCTCACCTGCAGCAGCCGTCGCGTCGAAGGCGTGGACCGCGGTCTCGTGCGCCTGCCTCCGGGCCCAGAAACGAGTCGGCGCCTGGGATCCGAACGCCCACATGCCTCGGTCGGGATCTGCCTCGTTCAATGCGCCCAGCAGCTCGAAACGCCGCTCGTCTGCCCAGTCGGCCAACGCTTCGCCGGTCAGCTCCGGCGCTGTCGGAAAGGGGAGCGCTTCGGATGCGGCGGTCCTCACCATGCCCGCGACCCACTCGTGCACGCGCCCGATGTGCGCCAGCACCAAGCTCACGGTCCAACCTGGACACCACTGCACCGCCGCTTCGGGGGCTTCCCGACCTGCTGTCGTCAGGGCAGCGCCCGCCGACACGATGGTTTCGCGGGCCGTCTGGAGGTCCACGGAAAGATCAGTGGTCACTGAGCAATCCTACGAGTTGCCTCCTGGAGGAATGGTCGAGCCGGCAGATAGCTGGCTGACGACGGCAAGGTCGCCCGGAAACCCGGCAAGCGCGCATGCACGACGTCGAGTTCGCTGTACTCCGTCTCAAAGGTGCGAGACGTGCTCTCGGCAAGCGACTCGGGGTCCGCCCGCAGCTCGTCGATGGGCTAGGTCGCATCGCCCACCCGTTCCAGTGCCTCAAGCTCCTCAAGTGCGGCGAAGAGGCCGCCCGTTCTCTGGGTCAGCCGCCGGAACGATGTCGAGGTCGGTCATCGGCAGGTCCACGCCTTGAGCGATAGCAGGCTAGCTCCGAGGGCGACGTAACGCACCTTGTGGCGGGCGAGCGCATCGAGCGGAGGGAGCGCTCGGAGCTGCGCCCTTCTTGCCCGCTTTCTCACCACGACTCAGCCGCGCAGCCGTGCGGGCTCCGCCGGCGTCGGGCGGCGCAAGGCAACTACCTCGCTGCGAGCTCGCTCGGCATTGCGCCGCCCCTGTTCCTCTCCCTCGGGCGCATCGCGCGCATACTGCACGCGGTCAGCGGGGGTAAGGGACTCGACGGACATGCACAACTCCGTCCCACAGCACCTGACAAGTCGCTCGAGGCTGGTGAGCGACGGGTCCTTCTTCCCAGTCTCGTACTGGGAAACGACAGGTCGGGCGATCCCCGCCCGTCGGGCTAGGGCCTCCTTGCGTCAAGCCGGCCCGACGGCGAGCGTCGAGCAGCAGTCCTCCCGCAAGCGTGCGACGTCCAGTCTCGGTGCTCATTGGTCATGTTGTAGCCAATCGGTTACTTCGAGCAGTCGCCGCCGAGTGCCTCGGTCAAGGCCGGATCTGCAACCGCATCACCCACCGCCACTTCGCTATCTTCCGATCCCGCTCGAAGCCAAACTCCTCGAACAGGTCGGCCCAGGCCCCTCGCATAGGCCTTCGGGTTGTTGATGTTCGGCAGCTCCACCGGCGATCCGTTCTGGCACCAGCCGACGCATTCATCGCCGTCGTACACGAGGATCTGGTACACCGGGGTCTGGGGCGGCTGCTGGTGCATGGGTTTCCACCCCGAGGGCGTCGGCGACACCCGGCGATGCCGGGATGGATGACGGCGACGGGCTATCCGGCGACTGACGCGTGCTCTGGCGTGGTCAGCTGGTCGATGATGGCCCCGCCGTCGAGCCAGATGTTCTCCCGGCTGATGAGCCCGTCGCGAAACTCCCAGACGTGGATCATCCGGAAGCTCACCCTCCGCCCGTTGCCGAACACGCCGAGAAACTCGCCCGGTACCGTCCCAGTCGTCTCGTGCTCGATGACGCAGAAGTCGTCGCCGTAGTAGCGGTGGACCGGGTGCATCGTCTCGGTCTGGAAGTTCTTCGTGAGGTACTCGTAGAAGCCCTGCGCCGCGTCCTTGCCGTGCAGCGGGCCCGTCGGCGAGCCGACGACGTCGTGCTCGACGTCGTCGGTGTACACCGCGACCGATCCTGCCGTATCCCCCGCCATCTCGGCAGCAATGTGCCGGTCGACCAGGTGGTCCATCTCTGATGGGTTCATCGTTACCCTCCTCCTTATATCGTCAGGAAACCGTACGAGTAGATAGTATGGTAACCTTACTACTGTGTCAAGAGCACAGGGAGAACGAGAGCCGTACGTGGGAGCGATGATGAGGATCGCCCTTCAATGGGTGCTCGCTCGGATCTACGACGGCGTGGTCGCTGCCGGGTACGAGGACCTCAGCCGTGCCCAGGTCGGGATGATCCGCTATCCCTCCGTGGACGGACTGCGACCTTCGGAGATCGCCGACCGGCTGCAGGTCACCAAACAGTCGGTGAACGACCTCCTCGGCGAGATGGAGGGGCGCGGTTACCTGGTGCGGCAGCCTGACCCCCGCGATGGGCGCGCCCGCGTCGTTCGCCTCACCCGAAAGGGCCAGCAGCTCGAAGAAGTCATCCATGAAGCTGCCGGGGAGGCCGAGGCAGTGATCGCCGAGCTGCTCGGGCCCCGACGCTTTGCCGAGTTTCGCGGTGCACTCGTCGATGTTGCGGACCAGATCGCCGGGGGCACCCTCCCGCTGCGACACGCCGACGAAACGGACCCGTCGCAGTTCCGCACGCCAACGTCACCGCCAGTTTATGGACGCTGAGCCTTAATAATTCCTTACCCTCGGCCAGTCCTCGGCCAGTCCTCGGCCACCTGGCGATCGCCTCGTCGTCACGCTCGACCGCTCACCGTGCCCGGCGTTGCTGGCTCCCAGCCCCACCTGGCGCAGCAGGCTTCCAGACGTGGCCGGGGTGACAGAAGAGACTGGTGAGTGGCCTCGATCACCTCG
>JASHRK010000325.1 GCA_030037405.1 Acidimicrobiales bacterium
CGACGGGATCGTTTCTGCCAGGGTCTTCGGGACATCGGTTGGTCTGTCATCGAGCCGGAGGCGACTTACTTCTGCGCCGCCGACGTCCGAGAGCTCGGCGCGGGCGGGGGGACGGAGTTCTGCTGGGAGATGCTAGAGCGAGCCGGCGTCGCCGGGATACCGATGTCGGCGTTCTACGAGCCCGCTCACGCACAGGCGGGCCACCACCTCGTGCGCTTTGCCTTCTGCAAGGGCAAGGCGGTGCTCGACGAGGCGCTCGAACGGCTGGCTCGCTGGTAGGGCGTCGCCCGCTACCAGGCGTACCAGCGACGATCACGAGGAGCGAGGAAGAAACCTGCCACCCACAAACCGGAGAGGACGAAGCCAACGACGAAGGCCCACGTGTAGTCGTTCGCCTCTGCCAGCGTGAAGAAGGCCCCCGTCACCATCAGGTGCAGGACGAGGGGGGCGAGATTGCCCCAGTGCTGCACGGTAGCAAGGGGGTCCTCCTCGTAGACGGCCTCGTCGGATCCTGCGTCCGCCATCGCTACCGCCCCCGGGCGAAGGCCGGTGCCGAGACGGCTTCGCCCGGCGTCTGGCGGGCGCGGCGCCGGTCCGTGACAACTCTGTAGTAGTAGAAGACGATGCCCGAGCCGGTGATGATCCAACCGGTGCCGGCCCCGGTCCAACCCCATGAGGGGGAGCCGACGAAGAGGAGCATCATGTTGACGGTGGCAAAGACGATCCCGAGACGGATCATGACCCGCGGTGCCCGGTAGGCGCGCTTCGCGTCGGGAGCGTCCCGGCGCAGCATGTTGGCGACGACGAGATCGAGGGTGTTGAAGACCATGTAGCCAATTGTCGAGGCGGCGAGGATGTAGACAGGGTTGCCGAGAGCCATGAGGACGATGTTGACGGCGATGTCGAAGCACATCGCCCGGACGGGCACCTTGTGGCGGCTCGTGCGCTGGAGAAAGCGGAACGTCCAGCCGTCCTTCGACGCCTGGTAGAGGGTGCGGGAGGAGCCGAGCACGGCGGTGTTGATGCTCAGCAGGAGCGCCACGAGGAGGAGCACGATGAGCACATCGCCGGCCGTGCCGAAGACAAGCTTGGCGAGCGGGACGAGGGCGGTGGAGGGGTCGGCCTGGATCTTCTTCCCGCCCACGACTCCGTAGAGGACGAAGGGCCCGAGCCCGTAGAAGAAGAGGCAGAGGGCTCCGGAGACGAATATGGCGCGGGGGGTGTCCCTCTGGGGCTTGCGGAACTCGGCCGTGTACACGACCGCCGTCTCGAAGGCATAGGCGCTCCAGCCGGCCACGAAGAGGCCCGCGAGGAAGAGCTTGAACCACTCCCAGCCATGGGCGCCGGGGATCGTGAACGGGCTCAGGTAACCGAGGTGGATCTTTCCTTCGAACAAGGGCACGAGGATCATGAGGGCGAGCGGGATGAGCGAGCAGATGGTGAGAACGAACTGGATGCGAGCGCTTTCCCTGATGCCGAAGTGGTTGATCCAGAGCACGCCGAGGATGATGGCGAGCCCGAGGACGAACGGCAGCGTGATGTGGAAGGGACCCCAGGAGGCGTCCCAGGTCTCGTGGGGGATCCACTCGCTCTGGATGTAGTCGCCCATGAGAAGGCCGCCGATGGAGATCACGGGTGACCAGGCGAACCAGTAGCCCCAGATGTCGAGAGGGGCGATCGGCTTGAAGTACCGCTTCCAGGCCTGGGCGCCGAACACCGGCGGACCGCCCGACTTCGCCGGGAACATGCCCGCCAGCTCGGCGTAGACGAAGGCCATGCCGATCCCGACGAGGACCGAGACGATCCAGACGATCACCGAGATCGGGCCGTCGAGGGTGGCGATGTAACCGACCGAGAAGACGAGCAGCGCCGGGACCCCGGCCGCGATCCAGACGGCGTCCGGCCAGCGGATGTTGCGCAGGAGCTCTGGCTCGCCAGACGAAGCCGCGCCCGGAGACGGCGACTGGGATCCCTCGTCCATGTCCTGGCTACTTGTGTGCGCCGGACGCTGCCGCGTTGAGCATGACCCGATCGCGATCGATTCGATGGACGGCAACGAGCGGCTCGGCAAACATCACAAGGCAGTATCAGCGAAGCCGTCTTAATCGAATCTGAATATCTCGCCGGGGGCGTGAAAGATTTGTAGACAGGCGTCGGGCGGCCTACGGTGAGCGCGCCACCCGTCGGAGGACACGCAGATGCAGACAGCCGAGCACGAGGTCACGGCGGCACCCCACCCGCTCGAGCCGCTCTCGGGCGACGAGATCGAGGCGGCGGCCGCCATCTTGAGGGAGGAGCGACATCTCGAGGAGAGCGCTCAGTTCGTCTTCGTCACCCTCATGGAGCCGCCGAAGGACCGGGTCTGGGCATACTCCGCAGGCACCGCCCTCGAGCGGCAGGCGTTCGTCGTCTTGCACGAGCGCGCCCTGTGCGCCGTCTACGAGGCGGTCGTGTCTCTCGACACCCGTGAGGTGCTGTCGTGGCAGGAGATACGGGGGGTGCAGCCACCGCTCACCCGGGACGAGACCATCGCCTACGAAGAGGTCGTCAGAGACGACCCCCGCTGGCAGGAGGCGATGCGCCGGCGGGGCGTCACGGACCTCGACGGGGCCAAGCTCGATCCCTGGCCGGTCGGCTACGACGGACCGGAGGACGCACCCGAGCGGGGTCGCTTCCTCCGCCCGCTCACATGGGTCAGCACCGGGGAGGACGGGGACAACGCCTACGCGAGACCAGTAGAGGGCTTGATCGTGCGCTTCGACCTCGACCGCATGGAGGTGGTCGAGGTCGAGGACCACGGCATCGTCCCCCTGGCGCCCCGCTCGGGCAACTACACGGCCGAGGGGATCCGAGCCTCCGAGAATTTCCCGAGCTTCAGCGACGGGGTGAGAACTGACCTACGACCGATCGAGATCACTCAGCCGGCAGGCACGAGCTTCGAGGTCTCTCGGCACGAGGTTCGCTGGCAGCGTTGGCGACTTCGTGTCGGGTTCACGCCTCGGGAGGGCCTCGTGCTGCACGACGTCGCCTACGAGGACAGGGGCGAGGTCCGCCCGGTCCTCTATCGCGCCTCGCTCTCGGAGATGTTCATCCCCTACGGCGATCCCTCGCCGACCCACTATCGCAAGAACGTGTTCGACATGGGCGAGGCCGGTATCGGGATGCTCGCCAACAGCCTCGAGCTCGGCTGTGACTGCCTCGGCGAGATCCACTATTTCGACGCTTGGGTGAACGACAACCAGGGCCGCGCCGTACGGATCCCCAATGCCATCTGCATGCACGAAGAGGACAACGGCGTCCTCTGGAAGCACACTGACTACCGGTCGGGACGGGGCGAGGTCAGGCGCTCTCGCCGTCTCGTGCTCTCGATCTTCACGACGGTCGGGAACTACGACTACGGTTTCTTCTGGTACTTCTACCAGGACGGGTCCATAGAGTACGAGGTCAAGCTGACCGGCGTGATGACGAACGGGTCCGTCCCGGCAGGTGAGCGACCCCGGTACGGGACGCTGGTCGCCCCCGGCGTCTATGGTCCCAACCACCAGCACATCTTCTGCGTGCGCCTCGACATGGCCGTCGACGGGCCGAACAACTCCGTCGTCGAGTGCGACTCGGTCCCGGTCGAGCCCGGGCCCGACAACCCTCACGGCAATGCCTGGGAGGTAGTGCGAACCCCTCTGCGGCGGGAGTCCGAGGCGCAGCGCTTGGCGAACCCGAACCTCGCCCGTTTCTGGAGGATCGAGAACCCGGCTCGCCAGAACGCCGTCGGCGACCCGGTCGCCTACCGCTTGGAGCCGGGACCGAGCACGCCTCCGCCCCAACGGTCCGACACGCACGCCATCAGGCGGGCGCAGTTCGCGACCCGCAACCTCTGGGTGACGGCATACCAACCCGACGAGCTGTTCGCGGCGGGGCCATACCCTTACCAGCATCCCGGCGGCGCCGGCCTGCCCGAGTGGGTGAGGGCCGACCGGCCCATCGAGAACGGCGACGTCGTGGTGTGGCATACCTTCGTCGCCCATCACGTGGTGCGATCCGAGGACTGGCCGGTGATGCCGGTGGCGACGGCGGGCTTCAAGCTGCGGCCCGACGGTTTCTTCGACGGCAACCCGAGCCTCGACGTACCCGAGCCGGTGAGCCACTCCTGCGACCACCAGGCACCCGGCACCAACGGAGGTCGCCGAGGTGCGAACGAGACCGGGCCATCACTGCACCGGGACGGGTCGTAGAGAGCTTGGGTTCCCGTCACCGAGACAGGGCCCTCGACGGAGAGCCGCTATGGAAGAGTGGGCACGGTGGCAGAGAGGACGGCGGTCAGGACAGATCGCGAAGCCTTGCTCCGTCATGGCCGGCGCCTCGAACACGCCACCCTCGGCTGGAACGTCGTCGGGATCGTCGTGCTCGCCGTTGCAGCGATCGCGGCCCGCTCGGTCGCCCTTGCTGGCTTCGGGCTCGACAGCCTGATCGAGATCGGCGCTTCGACGGTGGTGCTGTGGGAGCTGGCCGGCGTTGCCGCGGAGCGCCAGCAGCGAGCGATACGACTGATCGGCTCGTCGTTCGTCGCGCTGGTCCTCTACCTCGCGGTTCAGAGCACGCTCGTGCTAGTCGTCGGGTTCCACCCCCACCACAGCGCCCTCGGGATCGTCTGGACGGCGGTCACGGCTGCTGCGATGTTCACGCTCGCCGCGGGCAAGGCTCGCACTGGTGCCGCCCTCGACAATCCGGTGCTGAAGACTGAAGGCCGGGTCACGCTCGTGGACGGCATTCTCGCAACGGCCGTGCTGCTCGGCCTGGTGCTCAATGCCACGGCGGGTTGGTGGTGGGCTGACCCGGCCGCCGGTTACGTCCTCGTCTACTACGGGGCTCGCGAAGCATGGACGGCTTTCAAGCACTGAGCGACCTCACGCCAGACCGGAGATGGGTCACCCTGCGGCCAGCGCCGGACACGAACAAAGAGGTCTAAGGAGCTAGGCCACTGCGGCCTCTAACCCGCTCGATGCCGAGCGGCCGCCGCCTTCTTGATGGCTGCGTTACAAGTCGGGTCTTGTCAGCTCGAACTGGGTACTCGCCGGAAGCGAGCGACTTCATCAGCGTCGACGACCAGTCCCGCCAGATCGGCAGGAACTCGGCGCCCGATACATGGTCAGGCGCTTGTAGTTGCAGGGTTTTGAGGTCGTCATGAATCTCGCTGAAGACCTGGTGCGTATCGACCGTGAGCACGCGCTCATTCGCCCCGTGATCGAGGGCAGACCAGCGAAAGAGCGCGTTGGCCACGCGGAGCAGTGCAGGCCAATCAGGAAAGGTCCGTGGCGCGGGACCAAGGAATGCAGCGAGAGCCGCTTCGTCAGCGAGAGAAAAGTAGAGCCGATTGCCGACTTGCCTAGAGCTGAGCGCGCCGGCCTGGACGAGGGAGTCGCAGGCGTCCGCGACGTTTCTCTTCGCATAGCTCGTCTGAGCGGCAAGCATCGCGGCGGTTGATCGCTCGTGGCTGAAGAGGAGGTACCGGAGCACTTCAGTTCGAGCGCCGAGTCCGAAAATCGAACGCATCCGGAGATAGATCATCGAGCGCTCTGAGAGAGGGCGTAGGGCAGAGCGG
>JASHRK010000326.1 GCA_030037405.1 Acidimicrobiales bacterium
AAGCAGGGATCACCTTCTGCCACTTCCAAGTTCCCCTTATACCGGAGGTAATGCAGTACCACGGCCGCGACTCGCTCCTGGAACCCCCGGACAGCCCTGCACACCGCCCAGTGGCCGGGCTCACAGTCCTCTCGTCGACGGTCGTCGTGAAAATCACGGCTGGCACAGTTGGCGTCGATGACGGCCGACATCGACGCCAACCTGACCGCTCCTCGTGATGGGCGTCCGGGCCGGTCGCCCTCGGCGGGCCCGTTACGCAGAAGCGGCGCTGCGCTCCTTCATCACATCAAGGCCTTCAGCGAAGATTTCTAAACTTCTTCTCGGTCGCCGCTGCCAGCTCGCCCACGGCCGGCCACCAGCGACGACGCGTCCTGCGGTGTAGTTCCGGGGTACTTGCCGGGTAGAGCAGAATGCGTCACGTGACGGGTTCTCTGGCCCTCAGCTGCGAACGGTGCGGCCGACCCCTCCCACCTCGGGACGGTCGTCATGCCGCCAGCCAGCGTACGAAGCCCGGCTCATGGCGAAAGCAAGTTGGCCCGCACTCTTGGGCTCATCGTCCAGTTACCGGATCACGTCGGTGGCGTATTTCGCCATCGTCTTGGCGATGTCGGCGGGGTCGGGGATTCCCTGCTCGTTCACCGGCAGCTTGCTCAGATCGCGGAAGTACTTGACGTAGAGATCCGGGGTGACCGTACAGATGAACTTGGCGGGCTGGTCGAAAGGGTTGGAGAAGGTGTGCGGCGTCCCGGCCGGGACGGTCACACACGACCCGGCTTCGACGTCGACGTCGTCGTCTCCGGAGACGAACCTGAGCTTGCCCTGGGTCACGATGAAGGTCTCGTCGTGCTCACGGTGCACGTGCTGCGGGGGCGCGGCCGGGCCCGCCGGCACCGCCGCCTCGATCAGACCGAGGCGATGCTCGGTGTGCGATCCGTCCTCGATGATGCGGCAGCGGATCGGCCCGACGCCTGCCTGCTCACCGCCGCCTGGTTCCACGACATGGATGGACATGCTGGTTCTCTCCTCTTCGATCGGTGTCGTTCACCACGACGATGATTTCGTGACATCATGGGGAGGGCGCGCAGTGAGGGCGAACTCGTACGAGGCGCGCACAAGTCCCAAGACCACGTCGCGCTCCTGTTCGTCTCTGGGGGCGTAGATCATGACCACGGTTGGGGGGGCTTGGCCCAGCTGCACGAGGAAGTGTGGCTCGGCCCATCCCGCGCGCTCCGCTGCCTCGGCGAGTAGGGCGGGCAAGGTGGCGTGCAGGCTGAAGTCGCCTTGGGCGTGCACGTGACAGAACTCGGCACCGACCATGAAGGCGTCGGCCGGTCCAACTCCGACGTCGCCGTCCAACGTCAGCGCCCGGGCGCCCTCGACGGAGATCGCGGATGGCCCTACGACGACGGCCGGCCAGGTGAGCGCCTCGGCGAGGATGGCATCCACGTACCGGCTGTCGGCTGGCTGCTGGTCGAGTTGGCGCTGGGGGAAGTCGTCGGTGACTTGCGGCCGGGACCCCGCCCGGGGCAACAGGTGTGCAGTGTTGGTAGTCACTTCAGCCGCCGAACCAGAACAGCTCGATCGGGATGCCGTCGGGGTCACGTACCAGCACGAGAGCAAGCCGGACCGGCTCGTCTTTCTCGACAACCGCTTCGTGCTCGGCGCTCGTCGCCTCGAGGTGCGCGACCCACTCGTCGACCGCTTCGCGGCTGGGAACCTGCACCGCCAGGTGGTCCAGCCCGGTGCGCTTTGGGCTGAACCGTTCCGTGTCGGCGTCGGGATGGTGCTCGAGGCCGAGGAACAGTCCGGTGCCGGGCCGGGTCATCACGACCGCGTGGCCGTCGCCGGTCGAGTGCGGTTCGGCGAAGGCTCGGACGAGCCCGAGAACGTTCGTGTACCACGCCTCGCTGGCGTCGATGTCGCGGACGGTGAGGCCGATGTGCTGGAAGCTCGAGAGCTCCGGCGCGGCCCGGGTTGACGGGGAGGTTTCGGTCGTGGTGGTCATGGTGGCCCTCCTTGCCGGGTCTTAATCCGACCTAGACTCGAACTCTCAAAGCGAAACTTAGAGTCTCAGAATGAGACCTCGAGTATCATGTACCGAGCTCGCTGCGCTGTCAAGGGGAGGATTCTGATGGAAGGTCGAGAAGCCGGTCAGGGGCGTCCAAGTCCCAAGGAGCGCACGCTGCGCCTACTGCGCGAGGCGGCGCGGGAGTTGCTGCGTACCGGCCGACCACTGACGGTCCCGGCCGCAGCCGAGCTCGCCGGAGTATCTCGGGCAACCGCCTACCGCTACTTCCCGACCAACGACGCGGTGGTGCTCCACGCGACCATGTCCCTGGCCGACGACCCGCTAGAGGACCCTGACTGGTTCATGGATCCGGATGCCTCATCCGGCGAGGTGGACGCCCGGGCGTCCGACCTCGTGCGAGCGACCGCAGCGTGGGCGTTCGAACACGAGACCGAGCTGCGCATGATGCTGCACCTCTCGCTCGATCCGGGCACCGAACTCGTAAAGCGTCGCCGAGGATCGACGAACCGCGGCCGCTGGATAGCGACCCTCCTCGAACGCCTGCCGAGCGATGTTCCTCGAGATGCCCGAGATCGCCTCGCGAACGCCCTGGTCCCGTTGTTCGGATCCGATGCGATCGTCTGGACCACCGACATGGCCGACCTGCGCCAGGAACAGGCGGTCGACCTTCTCGCGTGGATGGCGCAAGTCCTCGTCAAAGCGACGCTCGCGGGCTGGTGAGCGGTCCGACACCGACGCACGATCCGGGACGCCACGTGCTTCTCGCCCTGCGATCTCATGCGCCTGTCGTCCGAAGCGGCCCGGTGGTTCCCCGTCTCGCTTTCTGGACGGAAGGCGGTGGCTGTGGACATCGGAGCCTGGAAGGAACCTCGGGTGGTGGATCTCGCTGGAAGATCCGTGTTCGTCCGTGGGGAGATCCGTTGGTCGTCCGCAGGGACTATTGGTGTCCGTCCGCGGGGAGCTTTGCCGTGTCCACCGTCATCCGTCCACAAGTTCACTCCGACGCGGTGTCGGAGGTGCTGGCTTCTCCCGATGGCGAGCGCCTTGTCGGCCCGCCAGCGGGACTCGTCAAGATCCTCGCCTCGTTCCGCGGCGAGCACCATGGCACCGAGCTGGTCGAGGACGTAGTGGTGCGGCAGGCTGGCGTAGCGGTGATCGAGGGGCTGGATGCGGTCCACGAGCCGGAGCTTGTAGAGCGTGGTCAACCGGTGTTGGGCGGTGTTCAGGTTGTCGAAGTACATCTCGGCCAGTTGGTCGGTGGTGAAGACCCGGTGGCGG
>JASHRK010000327.1 GCA_030037405.1 Acidimicrobiales bacterium
GCGCCGACACCGATGATGGCGATCCGCCCGCCGGTCGAGAGGGCTTGCAGGTGGGCAGCCAAGGACGCCGCCCCGACGAGCTCGATGACGACGTCGTAGGGCCCGGAGGACTCCTCCTCGTCCGGCGAGATGGCTCTCTCGGCGCCGAAGGCGGCGACGCGCGTCCGCAGCTCGTCGCTCCGCACGCTGGCGGTGACGCTCGCACCGGCAGCCTTGGCCAGCTGGACGGCGGCGAGGCCGACGCCGCCGGCCGCACCGGTGACGAGGAGGCGCTCTCCTCGCGACAGCCCGCACTGCGCGAAGAGAGCGTCGTGCGCCGTGGTGAAGACCTCAGGGAAGGCGCCCGCCTCGAGAGAGGGCAGCGCCTCGGGGACGCGGAGAGCGACCTCGTCGTCGAGGATGGCGAGCTCGGCCTGGCCGCCCCCTCCGGCGATGCCCATCACGCGGTCGCCGACGCCGTGACGGCTCACGCCGGGGCCGACGGCGACGACGACTCCGGCACACTCGAGGCCGGGGATGTCGGCCGGTGCACCCGGCGGGGCCGGGTACTGGCCCCGCCGCTGGGCCAGGTCGGCACCGTTCACTCCGGCGGCCTCCACGCGGACGAGCAGCTGCCCTTCACCGGGCGACGGGTCGGGCCTCTCCTCGAAGCGAAGGGCCCCTTCATCTATGACGACGGCTTGCATGCTCCTGAGGTTACGCCGCCGCTGTGTTACGCCGCCGCTGTGTCACACCGCCGCTGTGTCGCCGCGACGGCAGGGCGGCGTCCTCAGGGCTGTCCGGCGCCGTAAGCCCCCGGTGGGATGGGGCTGAACATGACGTTCGTCCCAGTCTCCTCTGCCTGGATCACCGTGTCAGACCCGTACGGTCCCGAGCCGACGTACATGACGACGTGGTAGAGGTAGGCGGCATCCCCGTAGAAGATGAGGTCGCCCGGCTCGAGGTCGGACATGGACACGTGGGCGATCTCGTAGTACTGGTCAGTGGCACCGTGGTCGAGGCTCACGCCCGCCTGCTCCCACGCCCACATCGTGAGCCCCGAGCAGTCGAAGCCCACCCCCGGCGTAGCCCCGCCCCAGACGTAGGGCACGCCGAGCTGCGACTCGGCGGCGTGGACGGCGACCTCTCCGGCGGTGTCGCCGGCAGCTGCGGGCGGGGGCGGCGCGCTGGAGGCCGGCGGGGACGTAGTCGGGGTCGTCGTCGGGGTCGTCGTCGACGGCGGCGAAGCGGCAGGGGGTGCGGGCGGGGCGACGGACTGCTGGGGTACCGCCTCGGCGAGCTGTTCCTTCCTCGCAAGGGCGGCAGCCTGGGCGGCGGCCTGTTCCTGGAGCTGGCGCTCACGTTCGGCAGCGGCGACCGCCTCGGCCAGGCGGCCCTTCACCGATGCCAGCTCCGTCTCGAGCTGGGCGGTGATCTGTTCGGCCTGGGAGCGCTCCTCGGCGATCTTGTCCTCGGTTGCCTGGGCGTTCTGCTCGGTCCGGGCGAGGGAGTCGAGGCGAACCGTGAGGTTGTGCTCGGCATTGGTGAGGGTCGCTTCCGCCTCCCCGAGGTCTCCGGACGCCGCCCGGAGGTAGGCCTGCTTCATCGGCACCTGCTTGGATCTTCCCCCGAGCAGCACCGAGAGCCCTGGGGATGAGTCGCCGTCGACGTAGGCGTCTATGGAGATGGCGCGCAGGTGGTTCCGGTCCGAGACGATCGCGCCCTTGGATCGGGTGATCGCCTTTCGAGTCGTCACGAGCTTCGAGTCGAGTGAGAGGACTCTGTTGTGGGCCTCGTCGTACCCCTCGTCGAGGACGCTGAGCTTGTCGTAGTTGGTCTGGATCTCTGCCGCCAGCGCAGTCGCCCTCTCCTGGAGCGTGGCGACCGATTCGGCTCCGGCGGAGGCGCCGCCCACGAGCACGGTAGGCACGAGGCCGGCGGTGAGAAGCAGCGACACCGCCCCGGCGGCGACGGCCGCTGCCCGGAAGTGGAGCTTGATGGGACGCATCAGCCGAGACGGCCCCAGCCTCGAGGCGAGGTGAGGCCCTGGTCAGCAAGTCTCACAATGGGCTGAGAAAATAACCAAGTATTCCCAAGAGGCGCAAGAGTATGCGTGTTTGCTGGACAAAGTGTCACGAAGCCGTAAACGGGTCGTCATGCAAACGCACCAGATGCACCAGAAACGAAAGGTGGGCTGGACATGACCTAGTTTGGCGGCGCTTGCCACTACCTTTGGCCCCATGACGACGGCCGACGCGAGCCGGGGAAGCACACCCACCGGGGACGAGCCCGACTGGCGTGTCGAGCACGACTCGATGGGCGAGACGAGAGTGCCCGTCTCGGCGCGCTGGGGTGCGCAGACGCAGCGGGCGCTCGAGAACTTCCCCGTATCCGGTCAACCGGTCACGCCCGAGCTCATCCGAGCGCTCGCCCTCATAAAGAGCACTGCCGCTGCGGTCAACGGACAGCTCGGCGTCATAGCCGCCGACGTCTCCCGCGCTCTCGTCGCAGCGGCCGACGAGATCGCCGCCGGGGAGCACTGCGACCAGTTCCCGATCGACACCTTCCAGACGGGATCGGGGACCTCTACGAACATGAACATGAACGAGGTGCTCGCCAACCTCGCCGGCGAGAGGCTGGGTCGTGAGATCCGGCCGAACGACGAGCCGAACGCCTCGCAGTCCTCGAACGACACCTTCCCCTCGGCCATCCATCTGGCGGCGGCGCGGGAGCTGGCCGGCGACCTCGCGCCGGCCCTCTCGCGCCTCGCAACCGCCCTGCGGGAACGGGCCGAGGCCTTCTCCGAGGTCGTGAAGTCGGGACG
>JASHRK010000328.1 GCA_030037405.1 Acidimicrobiales bacterium
GATGACCGCAGTGCCAAGGGCACCACCAACCTCTCGTGACAGGTCGTTCAAGGCGGAGCCGACGCCTTGCTGGGCGGGCGGCAGCGCCTCGGTGATGGCGGCGGTGGCGGGCGTCATCGCCGCTCCCATGCCGATGCCCAAGGGGACGAGGCCAGCGAGCATCAGGAGGTAAGACGTCTCGTTCCCGACCCGGGAGATGATCACAAGCCCGGCGGCGACGAGCAGCAGCCCGCTCACACAGACGCTGCGGGCCCCAAATCGCGAGGCCAGGCGTGGCGTGAGCCGCGCCGTCGGCATCATGGTCGCCGAGAGGGGCAGTACGGCCAAGGCGGCGACGAGAGGGCTGTAGCCGCGGACACCTTCGAGGTACTGCAAGGACACGAAGGTGAAGCCGAAGAAGGCGAAGAACTGGATGCAGATGGAGAGGCTCCCTGCAGACAGCCTGCGATTGGAGAAAAGGCGCGGGTCCAAAAGGGGATGGCGCTGGCGGCGCTCGTAGAGGACGAAACCGGCCAATGCGACCAAGCCGATCCCCATGCCGCAGACGGTGCGGGCGCTCAGCCACCCGACGTCAGGGGCCTCGATGACGCTGAAGACCAGGGCGACGAGCCCGATCGTGGCGAGGAGCGCTCCGCCTTTGTCGATCGCCGGCGCGTCGGCCTGAGAGGACTCGGGGACGAAGCAAGCGGTGCCGACGAGGGCGACGGCGGCCAGGACGACGTTGACGACGAAGGCAGCCTGCCAGGAGAACCAGTGCAGGAGGATCCCGCTCAGGAGCAGCCCGAGGATGGCGCTTCCGCCTGCGACGGCCGCCCAGATCCCGACGGCCTTGGTGCGCTCGGCTGGAGGAAACGTCCCCGTGATCGTGGACAAGGTCGCCGGCATCACGAAGGCGGCGCCGAGCCCGATGAGCCCGCGCAGGAAGATGAGGTCGTTGGCGGAGGACACCGTCATCGCCGCCGCCGATGCCGAGCCGAAGACCACCAGCCCGCACATGAGTGCCTTGCGCCGCCCGTAACGGTCGCCGAGGGCACCCGCCGGGAGCAGCAGGACCGAGAACACGAGCAGGTAGGCGTCGATGATCCACTCGAGCTGGGTCTGGCTGGCGTGGGTAGCCCGGACCAGGTCGGGGATGGCCACGTTCAGCGAGGCCATCGCCGCCGAGACAGCCCCGAGGGCTACGCAGACGACGGCGGTGACGATCGAGAGGTTCGCCTGCTCAGCGGGGGCTTGAAAGCGAGTTCGCATGGTGATCTCCTGCATGACGAAGGAATATTCGTTTTATATCGGAAAAGGCCCCCCTGTCAAGATCGAATGTTCCTTCTTTTTGGTGTTAGGGTGTGCGCATGCCACGGATCACGGAGGAACGCCGGGAGGCCCGAAGGGAGCAGGTGCTCCAGGCGGCGCGGGCCTGCCTCGAAGAGCACGGCCTCGAAGCCGTGTCGATGGAGATGATCATCGCCCGCTCGGGTCTCTCGACCGGAGCGGTGTACGGCTATTTCAAGGGAAAGAACGAGATCATCAACGCCGTGGTGAGCGAAGGGACGGCTCAGCTCGCCGAGGAGCTGCTGCCGATCCTGACGAACACCGAGCCGCCGCCCCTACCAGAGCTGGTGGGGCAGGTGCTGGGAGCCATCGTCGACTTCGCGACGCGCGACGAGCACGTCAATCGTCTCCTCGTCTCCATCCACGGCTGGAGCCACGCGCAAAGCGATCCCACGCTGAAGGCAGCCACCCGTTACGCCTACACGAGACTGCGAACCGCCTACGCCGACTCAGTGAAACGATGGCAGGCGGCTGGAGCCTTCGATGCAACGGCAGACCCCGAAGGGGTGGCCGAGCTGTTGACCTCGGTAACGCTGGGGTTCGTCGCCCAACGCGCCCTCGCAGGAACCGCCGACATCTCGAGGCACATCGATGCGTTGGAGGCGCTCACGCAACCTTCAGGCGTTCGCGTCCCGTAACGATCCGGCGAGCCCCAGCCGGCTGCCGCCCCGTCACCCGTGGTAGCCGTCGCGGCTGCGAGGGCTGGGCGGGTCGTATTTCCACCCTGCGCTAGACAGAGCGTAAGGTGGCTTGGCCCGGCGCGGTTGACGAGCGCGCGACAGCCGGAGAAAGCCGAGGGCGATGAGCCGCGACGCCGAGACGACCACCGAGGGCGTGACCGGACTGCTCGCCGAGACTGGCCTCGTGCGTGCCGCCCGGTACCTCCAGCCGGGGGAGGCGACCCCCGACGCCCGGGAGCTCCACCGCCGCGGTGGACGCCGGGCCGAGGAGTTCTACCGGGAGCGGTGGCGGCACGACAAGGTGGTCCGCTCCACCCACGGAGTTAACTGCACCGGGTCGTGCTCGTGGCGGGTCTACGTGAAGGACGGGATCATCACTTGGGAGACCCAGGCAGTCGACTACCCCTCGGTCGGGCCGGGCTCGCCCGAGTACGAGCCGCGGGGATGTCCGAGGGGGGCATCGTTCTCCTGGTACACCTACTCGCCCGCCCGCGTCCGCTACCCCTACGTCCGCGGCGTGCTCTTGGAGCTGTTCCGGGCGGCAAAGGCGGGCAACGGTGGAGACCCGGTGGCCGCATGGGCCGACGTCACCTCTGACCCCGAGCGCGCGGCGGCCTACAAGTCGGCCCGGGGGCGGGGCGGGTTCGTGCGTGCCAGCTGGTCGGAAGCGCTCGAGATGGTGGCCGCCGCCCATGTCCACACCGTCGCCGCCTACGGCCCCGACCGGACGGCCGGGTTCACGGTCATCCCGGCCATGTCGATGGCCTCGTACGCCGCGGGCACGCGTTTCTACTCTCTGCTCGGCGGAACGATCCTCTCGTTCTACGACTGGTACGCCGACCTGCCGCCCGCCTCTCCCCAGGTCTTCGGCGACCAGACCGACGTCCCGGAGTCGGCCGACTGGTGGAACGCCAGCTACCTGATCATCTGGGGGACGAACCTCCCGATCACCCGCACCCCCGACGCCCACTTCATGACCGAAGCCCGCTACCGGGGCCAGAAGGTGGTAGTCGTCTCTCCCGACTACTCCGACCACACCAAGTTCGCCGACGACTGGCTGGCCGCCAATCCCGGTACCGACGGAGCGCTCGCCATGGCCATGGGCCACGTCATGCTCACCGAGTTCTACCGGGATCGCCACGTCCCCCGCTTCGTCGACTACGCCCGGACCTACACGGACCTGCCGTTTCTCGTCACTCTGCGCCGGCGCGGCGCGGCCTTCGTGCCCGACCACTTCCTCACCGCCGCCGACCTCGCCGGCCTCGCCGACCACGGCAGCCTCGCGGGCCACGGCAGCTTCGCCGACCACGACGGCACGGTCTCCAACGGCGAGGTCCACGAGGAAGCGGCTGAGTGGAAGACCGTCGTCCTCGACGAGGCGAGCGGTCGCCCGGTCGTCCCCAACGGCTCGATCGGCTTTCGCTGGGGAGAGGACGGTAAGGGCCGGTGGAACCTCGACCTTGGCGAGACCCGCCCGTTGCTCTCTTGCCATGGCCGCCCGGGCGTCGAGGCCGTGGCCGTCGAGTTGCCCCGCTTCGACGTGGGCGACGGCGCCGGGGGCGGCGTGCTGCGCCGGGGCGTGCCCGCCCTACGGATAGCCGGGCGCCTCGTGACGACGGTCTTCGACCTCGTCATGGCCAACTACGGCGTCCCCCGCGACGGGCTGCCTGGGGAGTGGCCAAGCGGGTACGACGACGCCTCGGTGCCCTACACCCCGGCCTGGCAAGAGCAGCTCACCTCGGTGCCGGCGCGGGCTTGCGCCCGGGTGGCCCGGGAGTTCGCCCGCAACGCCGAGGTTTCCGGCGGGCGCTCGATGATCGCCATGGGGGCGGGCACCAACCACTGGTACCACTCGGACCAGATCTACCGGACCTTCCTCTCCCTCCTCATGCTGGGCGGCTGCGAAGGGGTGAACGGCGGGGGCTGGGCCCACTACGTCGGCCAGGAGAAGGTCCGGCCGCTCACCGGTTGGTTCACCCTGGCCTTCGCCTACGACTGGGTCCGGCCCACCCGCCACCAGCCCGGAACCCCCTACTGGTACCTGGCCACCGACCAGTGGCGCTACGAGGGCGCCCACGCCGACGGGCTCTCCACGCCGCTCGGCGACGGCCGGTTCGCGGGCCGGTCGGTCGCCGACCTCCACGCCCAGGCCGCCCGTTCCGGGTGGCTGGCCTCCCACCCCGCCTTCGACTGCAATCCCCTCGACCTGGCCGACGAGGCCGACCGGGCCGGTCAGAGCGTGGACGACTACGTGGTCGGCGAGCTCCGGGCGGGGC
>JASHRK010000329.1 GCA_030037405.1 Acidimicrobiales bacterium
CGTGCTGGCCGGCGGTGAACCGCTCGTGATGTTCCCGGAAGGCACCCGCCGCTCGGGACCGGTCGTCGAAGACCTGCGTGAGGGCGTCGCCTACCTGGCGATCCGTGCCGGGGTTCCTGTCGTGCCGGTGGGTATCGGCGGGAGCGAGAGGGCGATGCCACGGGGTTCGGCCCTCCCGAGGCCGCGTCGGGTGGACCTCGTCCTCGGTACCCCTCTCGTACCGCCCGAGACGGCGGCCGCCTCGCCGGACGGGAGGCGGCCCCGGGTCTCCCGCCGCCTCACGAAGGAATTCTCCGACGAGGTGAGGGCCGGCATCCAGGACGCCTTCGCAGAGTCAGAGAGGGAGCTCGCCTCGACGACGATCTCCGGCCGCTCCCGCCGGTAAGCTCGCCCGCCATGCGCGTCCTCGTCACCGGCGGAGCCGGTTTCATCGGCCGCCAGCTTGTCGCCAACCTGCTCGGCCAGGGTCACGATGTGACCGTCGCCGACCAGAGTGAGCACACCGTCGAGGGCGTCCGCTACGTCCAGGGAGACCTGAGGGACCCGCGAGTGACGGCAGAAGCGCTCACGGCGGGGACGGAGGCGGTCGTGCATCTGGCGGCCCTCACACGGGTGCTCGACTCCGTCAACGATCCGGACGCAGTTTTCCGCACGAATGTCCTCGCCACCCACTACCTGCTCGAGCGCTGCCGCGAGGTGGGGGTGGCGACGTTCGTCTTTGCCTCGACCAACGCCGTAGTCGGCGACGTCGGCACCTCCGTCATCCTCGAAGGTATGCCCGTGAGGCCGCTCACCCCCTACGGGGCGACGAAGGCGGGCGTAGAGAACCTTCTCTCGGCCTACTCGGCCTGCTACGGGCTGAAGGCCGTCGTCCTGCGCTTCACCAACGTCTACGGCCCCGGCATGCAGGTGAAGGACACGATGATCGCCCGGCTCATGAAGGCGGCCCTGGCCGGCGGCGGCGTCGAGATCTATGGCGACGGGACGCAGAGGCGCGACTACGTCTACATGGCAGACGTCATCGCGGCCATCGACCTCGGCCTCTCACTTCCTGCGAGCGACCTCGTCGTCATCGGCTCGGGCGAGTCGGTCTCCATGCTCGATCTCCACGCCATCGCCTGCGAGGTCACCGGCTCCGGCATCGGCCTCACGCACGTCCCTGCCAAGGCGGGGGAGATGCCTGCGGTCATCGTCGACAACTCGCACGCGAGGGGCCTCGGCTGGAAGCCGGAGCACGACATCCGCCTCGGCATGGAAAAAAGCTGGAAGGACTTCGCCTCCCGCTCGGTGTAACGAGCCCCCCGCTCATCGCAAGGAGCCTCCCGCTCATCGTGGCGAGGCGTCTACATGCGGGAGTGGGTCCTGCGAAAGCGCCTCAGCCAGCGCTCTCGCCAGTACGTGCGGAGCACGACCCGCCCGTAGCGGTAGCCGTAGAAGAGGTTTCCACCTTTCTTCGAGGTCCCCGAGGACCGGTTGAGCATCGTGACCGGGATCTCTCCGTAGCGAACGCCGCGGGCAAGAGCGGAGATCAAGAGCTCGGAAGCCTGGTACTGAGGTTCGTCCAGGGTGACCTCGCCCGTGAGCTCGGCCGTGAAGGCACGCACAGGGTTGGCCGTGTCGGTCACCTCGGTCCCCATGAGCAAGGAGATGATCTTGGCGAACACGACGACGCCGGTGTTGCGAACCACGTCCTGGCCATGCGTGGCGCCGAGGCGGCGGGAGCCGCTCACGAAGTCGAGCTCCCCCTTCATGACCGGCGTGATGGCGGCGACGAGGTCCTCGGGACGGCTCTGGCCGTCGGCGTCGGCCGTCACGATGTACCTAGCTCCGTAGTCCCGCGCCACGCGGTAGCCGAGCCGAAGGGCTGCGCCCTGCCCCCTGTTTACGGGGGCGACGATCGCTATGGACCCCTCGGCCCGCACTATCCCGCTCGATCCGTCGTCCTCGCCGTCGATCACGACTATCACCGAGGTCGCCTGACCGTTGATCTCGGCCGGCATCGACCGCACGACGGCGGCGATGTTCGCCGCCTCCTTGTAGGCGGCGATCACGATGGCGACCGGGTTGAGCGCCTTGCGCCCGTGGAACTCGACGAACTCCTCGATGGCGACGTGGTCGATGAGGTCGTTCGTGGCGCGCAGGCGGCGGGCGTCCCTCGCGTTCACAGGGCCGGTTGCAGCACCGACGCAGCAGGCGTGGAGCGGTCCTGCCCGGTCGGCGTGGCGTCACCGGGGTCGGCGCCCACCAGCACGGAGGCCGCCACGGCGGCCGCCCGCAGGAGCTCCCGCAGCTCGGGCGGGGGAGGGAAGTACTCGTCCTCCTCGGTGACGCGCACGACGTCCACGCCCGCCGCGGGGGAGAGCTTCTCGATGACCTCGTCGACGAGCCACTCCGGAGCAGAGGCACCGGCGGTCACTCCGACGACGCCTTCGAGGTCCTCAGGCAGCTCGGCAAGCGAGTTGATGCGAAGGACGCGCTCGCAACCGTAGGCAGCTGCCGTCTTGGCGAGAGAGACGGTGTTCGAAGAGTTGGCCGAGCCGATGACGACGACGGCGTCGCAGGAGGGTGCGAGGGCCCTTACGGCCGCCTGCCGGTTCGTCGTCGCGTAGCAGAGATCGGACCGGCCCGGCATCCACAGCTCCGGGTAGCGGGCCCGGGCATGCTCGACGATCCCGGACCACTCGTCGTGGGCAAGCGTCGTCTGGGCGAGGAGAGCTACCGGTTGGCCGGCCGGGATGGAGAGAGCCTCCACGTCCTCCTCGTCCTCGACGAGGTGGGCCGCCTCCGGGGCGACCGCCATTGTCCCGATCGCCTCCTGGTGGTCGCCATGGCCGACGTAGATGACGGCGTAGCCCTTGCGGGCGCGGACCTTCATCTCGTGGTGGACCTTGGTGACGAGCGGGCAGCAGGCGTCGACGACGACACGGTCGTGGGAAGCTGCTTCCGCCTCGACGGCCGGCGCCGTCCCGTGGGCGGAGAGCATCACCGGACTCCCGGCCGGGACCTCGGAGACGTCCTCCACGAAGACGACCCCGAGGGACTCGAAGGCCTCGACGACGACCTTGTTGTGGACGATCTCGTGGTAGCAGTACACGGGAGGCTCGAAGACGCGCACCATCCACGAGAGCGCCTTGATCGCCATCTCGACGCCGGCGCAGAAGCCACGCGGCTCCGCCAGGCGCACCTTCGTCACTCGCACCGCATGGAGGCTACCGGACAGTAGCCTTGCTCCCATGCCACTACCCCAGGTGGTGGCCGTGGCCGACCCGTCGCCGGCGTCGCGTGCCGGGATCCTGCCGGGCGACGAGATCCGCTCGATGAACGGCCAGGTGCCCCGTGACGTGATCGAGTACCAGATGATCGCCGACGAGCCCCTCGTGGAGCTCGAGATCGGGCGCGGCGGGTTGGAGGTCTTGGCGACGGTCGAGAAGCTGGCGGGAGAGCCGCTCGGCCTCGAGGTCGCCTCGGCCGTCTTCGACAGGGTGCGCACCTGCGACAACCACTGCGAGTTCTGCTTCATCTACCAGCTCCCGAAGGGGATGCGAAAGAGCCTCTACCTGAAGGACGACGACTACCGCCTCTCCTTCCTCTACGGGAACTTCACCACTCTCACCCGCTTCACCGAGGCCGATCTGGAGCGGGTGGTCGACGAGCGGCTCTCGCCTCTGTACGTCTCGATCCATACGACCGACCCCGAGTTGCGGGCGAGGATGCTTCGCAACAGGCGCGGAGCCACCAGCCTGAGGTGGCTGCGACTTCTCCTCGATGCCGGCATCGAGGTCCACGGCCAGGTCGTCGTCTGCCCGGGCGTGAACGACGGTAACGCTCTCGAGGACACGCTCTGCGGCATCCTCGACGAGTACCCCGAGCTCGCCACGGCGGCAATCGTTCCTCTCGGGGTGAGCCGTTTCTCGGGTGAGGAGGCGATGCGGCCCCACACGAGGGCGGAGGCGGAAGCGGTCGTAGGCACGGTGGCGACATGGCAAGGCAATTTCCTCTCCCTCCTCGGCCGGAGGCTCGTCTACGCCTCCGACGAGTACTACCTGCTCTCCGGGAGAGACTTTCCGGCTCCGGAGGAGTACGAGGGGTACCCTCAGCACGAGAACGGCGTAGGCATGGCACGCCTTTTCGAGCAGGAGCTGTCGGGAGCGTCCAGTGGTGCCGGCAGCAAGCGTTCTGGTTTCTTCCAGTGGGTGGAAGGCGCCCCAGCCGAGGGTTACCGGGCGGCGCGGGCGGCGCCCGCTCAAGTCACGATGAGGCGGCGGAACCTCCCCGTCACGCTCATCACGGGGGAGTACGGTGCCGCCGTCCTCCGCCCCGCTCTCGATGCCGCGGGCTACGGCGACGTCGAGCTCCTCACCGTGAGCAACACCTTCTTCGGCGGCAACATCTCGGTCACCGGCCTCATGACCGGTGGCGACGTCTCCCGAGCGCTCGGGAAGGCCTCGCCGGGGCGGCGATACCTGCTCCCCGACGTCTGCCTCTCGAAGGGACTCTTCCTGGACGGCACCTCGGTCGCCGACCTCGCTCTCCCGGTCGAGGTGATCGGCTCCGACGGCGTCTCCCTCCGCCGGGCGCTCCGGACGAGGCCGGCGGCGTGAAGCGCGCCGTGGTCGTGGTCGCCGGGCGCCCCAACGTCGGGAAGTCGACCCTCGTCAACCGCATAGCCGGCCGCCAGGTGGCGATAGTCCAGGAGGAGCCGGGCGTGACGAGGGACCGGCTCGAGCTCCGGTGCGACTGGGCTGGGCACGAGTTCCTCCTCGTCGACACAGGCGGCGTGCGCCCGGGCGGGAGCTCCCTCGACGAGAAGGTGAGCGACCAGGCGCGAAAGGCGGTCTCGACCGCTGATGTCGTGCTCTTCGTCCTCGACGCCACGACCGGGATCACGAGCGAGGACGCCGAGGTGGCCGAGATGCTGCGGCGCACGGCTGAAAAGGTCGTCGTCGTCGCCAACAAGGTCGACTCGGAAAGGCGGGAGGCGGAAGCCTGGGAGCTTGCCGGTCTCGGGCTCGGCGAGCCGGTGATGGTGAGCGCTCTCCATGGCCGTGGCGTGGGTGAGCTCCTCGACGACGTCGTTGCCCGGCTGAAGGAGAAGGAGGGAGCCGAGCCGGGAACCCCAAGGCTGCACGATCCCGCAGCTGAGGCAGCTGGGACGGTCGGCGAGCTCGAAACGGCCGCCGGCGCACCGGCAGCGATCGCCGTCGCCGTCATCGGGCGACCGAACGTGGGCAAGTCCACGCTGTTCAACCGGCTCGCCGGTGAAGACCGCTCCCTCGTCCACGACCTTCCGGGCACGACGCGAGACGCCGTCGACACGATCATCGAGACCGAGGCGGGGACGCTCCGCCTCGTGGACACGGCAGGTATGCGCCGCCGGGCGCGATCGGGTGACGGGCCTGAGTACTACTCGCTCGTGCGCTCCCTGCGGGCGCTCGACCGTTCGGACATCGCCCTTCTCGTCCTCGACGCCACCGAGGGAGTGACTCATCAGGACCAGCGTCTCGCCGAGCGCATCGACGCCTCCGGGAGCCCGGTCCTGCTCCTGTTGAACAAATGGGACCTCCTCGACACGCAACAGCGCCTCGAGGTCAACGAGGAGGTGAAGGACCAACTGGCGTGGCTCGGCTACGCACCTTTGGTCCGCGTGTCGGCGCTGACCGGTCTCGGAGTCCACCGGCTCATCCCGCTCGTCGCCGAGGCGATCGCCGCCTACCACCGACGCATCCCGACAGCGCGCCTGAACGAGGCGCTTCGAGCCGCCCAGAGCGCGCACCCTGCGCCGGGCGCTCGTATCCTCTACGCCGTGCAAGGGGCCATCGAGCCACCGACGCTGACGCTCTTCGCCACCCGCCGTCTCCCCCCTCCATACTTGCGCTACCTGGAGCGGTACCTCCGGGAGCGCTTCCAGCTGGGGGCGACCCCCATCGACATGCGCGTTCGAGTGAGGCCTGGCCGGTGACGCGCCCTGGCGACGCCGAGCGGCTCGCCAGCGCGGCAGGTCGCGCCCTCGAGGGCAACCTCGGCAAGGGGGGCGAGAAGCTCCGTGCCCAAGACAAGCTCTTCGTGCGGGACCGTCTCTCCCTCCTCCTCGACAAGGGCTCGTTCGTGGAAGACGGTCTCCTCGCCAATGCTCTCGCCGACGACCTGCCCGCCGACGGCGTCGTCACCGGCCTGGGGCGGATCGACGATCGGCCCGTCTGCGTGATGGCGAACGACCCGACGGTCAAGGCGGGATCGTGGGGAGCGCGCACGGTAGAGAAGATCGTGCGCCTCACCGAGTTCGCCCTCGAGCACGAGCTTCCCGTCTTCTACTTCGTCGACTCGGCCGGGGCTCGCATCACCGACCAGGTAGAGCTCTTCCCGGGGAGACGCGGTGCAGGCAGGATCTTCTACAACCAGGTGTGCCTCTCTGGACGTGTGCCCCAGATCTGCTGCCTCTTCGGGCCTTCCGCAGCGGGCGGCGCCTACATCCCCGCCTTCTGCGACGTCGTGTTCATGGTCGAGGGAAACGCGTCGATGTACCTCGGCTCGCCTCGCATGGCAGAGATGGTCGTCGGCGAGCTCACCGACCTCGACGAGATGGGGGGGGCGCGCATGCACGCCACCGTCTCGGGGAGCGGGGACAACCTCTATCCCGACGACGAGAGCGCCATCGCCGCCGCCCGCCAGTATCTCTCGTACCTCCCCGGGTCCTGGCGGGAGGTGGCCCCCTGGGAGGAGTCCGTCCCCGCGGCGCACGAGCTCTTGCCGGCGGCGATCCCCGAGGAAGCAAGCGCCGGCTACGACGTCCGCGAGGTCATCGAGGGCATCGTCGACGCGGGCTCATTCTTCGAACTGAAGCCTCTCTTCGCCCCGGAGATCGTGATCGGATGGGCGCGACTCGCCGGGCGCTCGATCGGCGTCGTCGCCAACAACCCGGAGGTGAAAGGTGGCGTCCTCTTCACCGACTCCGCCGACAAGGCGGCGAGATTCATCTGGTGCGCGGACGCCTTCAACGTACCGCTTGTGTTTCTTGCCGACGTGCCGGGGTTCATGATCGGAAAGCAGGTGGAACGGGAGGGAATCATCCGTCACGGGGCCAAGATGATCACCGCCGTGGCGGAAGCAACCGTGCCGAAGATCTCTGTGATCCTGCGCAAGGCGTACGGAGCAGGGCTTTACGCCATGGCCGGCCCGGCGTTCGCCCCCGACGCATGCCTCGCCCTTCCCTCTGCGAAGGTCGCCGTAATGGGGCCGGAGGCCGCCGTGAACGCCGTCTACGCGAACCGCATCGCCGCCATCACCGAACCTCGGGAACGAGATGCCTTCGTGGCGGAGCGACGCCGCGAGTACGAGGAGGACGTCGACCTCGTCCGCCTGGCAGCCGACCTGGTCGTCGATGCCGTGGTCCAGCCTGAGGAGCTGCGTGGCGAGCTGATACGGCGTTTCGGCCTGGCGGCCTCGAAGAGCCGCTGGCTCACCGACCGCCGCCACGGGGTGCCGCCCGTGTGATGGGGCAGTGCGAAGAAGAGGGTCGCGAGATGACGCTGGACGACGGCGCGGAGCATGGCGAGGAGGCGCTGGACGACGCCGAGGAGAGGGCGGCCGAGGAGGGGGAGGAGGGCGCAGTCGAGGGGGAGGCAGGGGAGGAGGGGGAGACTGGCCGTCAGGCGAAGGCCCCTTGGCACTTCAAGGTGATCGTCGTCGGCTCGGTCATCTACCTCGGATACCGGTTGTACCAAGGCATCAGCTGGCTCGCCCACCACGTGTAACGGCGTCGTGAGCCGCGAGGTCGAGCACAGAGCTTGCTCCCTACTTACTCAAGGTGGAGCTCCCTCAGGCGTTCGCCGCGCAAGCGCACCCTGGCCCGCAGCCTCCGTACGGTACGGAACGCTCGGCACCGGCGGACGACGTCGCCGAAGACACCCCCGCCGTGGCGAAGAGCGAGAGCACCCTCCTCGTCGACGAGTGCCCGTTCGGGCAAGCCGGCGCCGGGTCACCAGACACCGAGACCGCTCGACGCTCCTCGAACAGCGTGCCGCACTCCTGGCAACGGAACTCATAGACCGGCATCGGTTAGAGGTTACTGCCGGCGAGGTCGGTTGGTAGACATGGATTGTTGTCGGCGCCTCGTTTTGTGGACGTGAGTACGCGCATGCGCGGTGGAATGTCCACGTTTTGTGGTCGGGGGCGGTCGGGTGACGTGAGGCAGGAGGACACCTCGTTTTGTGGACGTGAGTACGCGCATGCGCGGTGGAATGTCCACGATTTGCGATCGCCCTGTCGAGAGCGGCCTCGTACCACGACAGCGACCTTCCCTCGCTCCTCAACTCAACGTCACTCCCACCAAGGCGGGCAGCTCCGCCACGGACGCGATCACGTGCGTGGCGCCGGCGTCTTCGAGTCGCTCACGCCCATCTGAGCCGGTCAGGACGCCGGCGACGATCGATGCCCCTGCTCGCCTGCCCGAGATCATGTCCGCCGCCGTGTCCCCGGCGACGGCGACCGAGGCGACGTCGTCCACTTCGAGACGGAGCACGGCGGCAAGAACAAGGTCCGGCGCCGGACGTCCACGCCCCACTTCGGCCGGGCAGAGAGTGAGGTCGGCTACGGAGGACCAGTTGAGAGCGGCGACAAGCCGGTCTCGAGTCGTAACAGAGAAGCCGGTGAGCAGAGCCACCTTCCGGCCGGATCTTCTGATGGCAGCGATCGCCTCCTCGGCTCCGGCGATCGGCTTGGCCCCACCGGCAGCGATGAGCTCGTCGTAGGCGGCTTCGAAGGCCGAGTTGGCCCGCTGCGCCTTCACCTCGTCACCGAGGAGAGCTCGGAATACCTCGATCTTCGACGTTCCCATCGTCTCCCGCACATACGCAGAGAAACGTTCCCTCTCCTCGGCATCGACTCCGATCTCGTCGAGCGAGGTCGCAAATGCTTCCTCGACGAGCCCACCGTCGGCCACGGTCGTGCCCGCCATGTCGAGGCAGACGAGCTCTATGGGGGTGCCGGCTCGATCACTGCGAAGCTCAAGTCCTCGGTCGCTCATGCAAACGTCTCCTCGGCAATAGCCGGCGACATCGTCATCCCCCGCCCTCCCGGGCCCGTCACGACGAACACTCCCGGCTCGACCTCGGCACGGTAGTAGAGGGAGTCATCGGTCACCTGGCTGTACACGCCAGCCCAGCGGCGCTCGACAGCCGGCAGCGGTCCAAGCGCCGAGGCGGCGACACCGAGCAGGTGGTCGTAAGGCGCGTCGTCGAGGTCGAAGGCGAAGGGCTCGCCGTAGCTGTGGGTGTCGCCGATCGTGAGGCGACCAGACAGTCGTTGCACGAGAAGCAGCTGTGCCGCCCAAGAGGCAGCGAGCTCGGGCTGTGGGCCGAGCCTGTCCCGCGGCGAGCCGGCGTAGGCCGGGTAGTAGCGGAGCGAGTCTGCGTCGGCGAGGGCCGAGGAGAGGCTCTGGGCGAAAGGGGCCGTCTCGAGCATCTGCAGGCGTACCCGGTGAAGGGGCGCTTCCGTGAGAGCCCCGGCGAGAAATCCTCCACCGAAAGCGCCGATGCAACAGACGACAAGGTCTCCGTCGTGCCAGGTACCCATGGCGTCACGCACACCGTGGGCGCGTGCTTCGACCGCCGAGCAAGCAGGAAGGAAGCGGTAGCGACCGGACTCGGCCAGGTATTCGCGCAGGGCCCCGAGCAGGAGCCGGGGCTCGACGGCGGCGTCATGCCGACAGCGCAGTGCGCCTAGCACCTGGCCACTCCCGACTGCTCCATGCAGCGCCGGTTCGAGCACGCCCACTTCCTTCGCACCGAGCAACTCGAATTCTCTCTCTGCCGCCCCGGGAGCT
>JASHRK010000330.1 GCA_030037405.1 Acidimicrobiales bacterium
GCGAGGACGAGTCGGGGCTTCCTTGGACCTTCCTCGATGAAGCTCGGATCGTGGTCGGCGAAGGTTCAGCCCGCGCTGTCGCTCAGGTGGTCGAGATCGAAGGCGACATCGTGCGCGTCCGACCTCTGCCGGCGCCCTCGATGACCGCCGTCACTCCCTCCCGGAGGGGGGTCGCCGGGAGGGAGCAGGCGGCCGGCTGGACGATGGATTACCTGTCCAGGTGAACCACGGGGACTCAGGCCCGGGCTGGCCTCGCGACCAGCCTTAGGCGGACGTCAGCGGCGCCATCTCCGGCGCGACCCGGCTCTCCAGAGCTGCTTCGTCCTGCTGTCTGAGGCGGTGGTAGCGGGCCGGGTGCTCGCCGAAGCCATGGAGGACGATGATGGCAGCTTCGGCTCCTGGTTCCGACCAGCTCTCGTGGTAGACGTGTCCATCTGCTGCGCCCTTGAAGTGCGGCACCGCCCCTCCTGAACTCGATAAATCCGATAGACTTAGTCATAATTACTAGAGGCGACACGATGACCTGTCAACCCTAAAGTTGAGAATTTCTACTGATTTAGTGTAGAACAGTAGGGAGGTCTCCGTGGAACGACGCCACAGCATTGTCGTAGCCATCATCGGCGCGGGAGCAAGCGGCAGCTTGGCGGCAATCCAGCTCCTCCGTCGAGCGGAGGCCGCCCACCTGGAGGTCGAGGTCCGACTCATCGACCCCACGCCGGGGACGGGTCGCGGCGTCGCATATCGCCCAGGTCATCCCCTCCACCTCCTCAACATCCCGGCTTGCAAGATGAGCGCCGTCGCCGGAGATCCGGACCACTTCGCTCGATGGCTTGGTCGGGCCAAGGGAGTGAAGGACCCGGACGCCTTCGTGCCACGAGGATGGTTCGGGGAGTACGTCGAGGCGTCGCTCGGGGAATCCATCGCCTCCTCGAGCTCCCGTCTCGAGCGGGTCAACGCGAGAGCGACCGAGATCCACCGGCGCCATGTGGACTCGACCGTTCGCCTCGACAAGGGCGAGCGTTTCCGTGCCAGCCACGTGGTCCTGGCGATGGGCAGCCCCAGTGGTCCCAATCAGCTCCTCCCGTCGTCGTTGCTCGAGTCGCCCCGCTTCGTCGGCGATCCGTGGGCACCCGGTGCGCTCGACGAGATCGCGGCGTCTGGCGGGGACGTCCTTCTCCTCGGCACGGGGCTCACCATGGTCGACGTGGCGCTTCTCGTCAGCCGGCCCGATCGGAGGGTGTTCGCCATCTCGAGGCGGGGACTGATGCCCATGGCGCATGCTGTTCGGACGGCGCCTCCCATCGAAGCCCCTCGCGTGCCGGATGGCCCTCTTTCTCTCGAAGGCCTCGACTCGATCCTCACCGAGCACGTCGCACGAGCGACGCGCGCCGGGCGATGTTGGCAGGACGCCATCGACTCCCTCCGACCGGTGACCAACGAGCTGTGGAGTCGGATGAGCCGGACTGACCAGGCGCGCTTCGTTGCCGGGCCGATGCGGGCGTGGGAGGTGCTCCGTCACCGGATGGCCCCGGAGGTCGCTGTGCGGTTCCAAGACCTCGTCGACACCGGAGCGCTCGTGCTCGGCAGCGGCGAGGTGGCCGGCGCCGTCGAGGGGCCCGACGCCGTCGAGGTACGCCTGGCGGAAGGAACGGTGAGGCGTGTGTCGACCGTCGTCAGCTGCACGGGGGCGACGTCGGTACGATCCGCCGCCGGGGCGCTGGGCGACCTCGTGCGCAACCTGGAGCACGAGGGAACCGTCGTCCTCCACCCGCTCGGAATGGGTCTCGTCACCGACGATGTCGGGAGGGCGTGCGCAGCAGACGGCCAGGCATACCCGCCGATCTACGTCATCGGACCACTCCGGCGCGGATCGCTCTGGGAGACCACGGCGATCCCCGAGATCCTTGCCCAGACCGACGAAGTGGCCAGTCAGATCGTGGCCGAGGCGCCCGTGCATCGACTCCGTCGGCGGCCCGAGGATCTCTATGGCGGGCCCCTGTCCACCACCGGGGACGCCGCCGACCTGTTCAACGAAGCACTCGGGCGCTTGTTGCGGGTGCAGTCCGGCGCCCACGAAGCCCTCCGGCGCAGCGTCGAGCTGGACCCGACCTTCGCGATGGGGCACGCCGCCCTCGCCATGATGGGCCACGAGTTCGACCTGAGCATCGATGTGCCCGGTCATCTCGACGTGGCTGTAGGCGCGTCGTCATCGGGCGTCACCGCCCGAGAACGGAGCTTCGTCCAGGCGATCCGTCATCGCATCGAGGGTGACTCGTCGTCGCTCATCCGCCACATCGAGCGCAACCCGCGCGACGTGCTGGCCATCTCGGTCGCCGTTCCCACTATCGCCTTCTCTGGCGCCTACGAGCTCGCGAGCGATGCGTGGGACCTCCTCGACCGTTTAGCGGGGCATTACCAGGAGGATTGGTGGTTCGACGGCCTTCTCGCCTTCGCTCGCCAGGAGCAGGACCGTTTCGAAGAGGCACGCGAGCTCGCCGACCGCTCGCTTGGCGTCGAGCCTCGGGGCGGGTCGGCGGCCCATGCCCTCGCACACGTATGTTTCGAGACAGGTGAGCACCGGGCTGGGCTCGAGTGGATCGATCCGTGGATCTCCATCGCCGGCCGCGACGCCGTCCACCTCGCCCACTTCTCGTGGCACGCCGCCCTCTTCGAGCTCGCTCTTGACGACACCGAGGCGGTCATCGCTCGTCTACGGAGCCAGCTGCGGCCCGGTGCCGTGCGCGGCACGCGGCTGATGGTGGACACCGCCTCCCTCCTCTGGCGGCTCCTGATCGAAGACGAGCTCAGCCCTCTTGACACCTCCTCCGTCTGCGACGCCGTGGGAAAGGAGCTCTGGCACCCCTCCACGACGTTCTCGGCGATGCACGCCGTGATCACATGGGCGGTCATCGGGGACGTCGAGCAACTCCGTCGGCTCGAACGCCAGTGCCGTCAGAGCGCGACCCTCCCCACGGCGGTGCTCGTGGCGCCTTTGGCCACTGCGCTGCGCCTCTTCTTGAGCGGTGAGTACGACACCGCCGCCAGTGTCCTCATGAGCTTGCTCCCGAACCTGGCTCCCCTGGGCGGGTCGGCGGCGCAACGCAGCGTTGTCGAGGACACGGCCATCGCTGCGCTCATCCGGGCCGACGACGGGGCAACCGCGGTCTCTCTCCTCGAACGACGGCTTGCTCGGCGGTCGCGCCCGAAAGATGTCGTCATCCGCGGGCGTGCTCGGCCCGGCATCGACCTACCCGGCGCCCGGCGCGCTCCGTGAGAGACATGGCGTGATCGAGCGGCGGACCCGCTGCGGTGACGCCGTCACTCACCGCGGGTCACGTAACGGCTACGACACCCCGGTCCCCACCGGGAACGTGCGCAGGGGGGCGGTCGTGTCGTCGAGCGAGGCGCTCAGGACGCGCCCCACCTGCTCCCACTCGATCAGAAACGCGTCGTGTCCGTGGAGCGAGCGGATCACCTGGAGCTCAGGATCGCCGGGGAGCAGTGCCGCAAGCTCTTGCTGCAGCCTTGGAGGATAGAGGCGGTCGCTGTCGACGCCGGCGACCGTCGGCAGCGACCGCACCCGTTTGAGCGCGGCGGCGACCCCACCGCGGTTGCGTCCCACGTCGTGGTGGTCCATTGCGCGGCTGAGGACCAGATAGCTGTTGGCGTCGAAACGCCCGGCCAACTTTGCCGCATGGTGGTCGAGATAGCTCTCGACGGCATACCGCCCGTCTGCCAACGGGTCCTCACCGGACTGCGCATCCTGCCGAAACCGGGCGTGCAGCTCCAGCTCCGAGCGGTAGGAGATCTGTCCGAGGCGGCGAGCGAGGCCGAGCCCTCGACTCGGGCCACCGTCGGAGGCTTCGTAGTAGTCGCCACCTCGCCATGCCGGATCGAGCCGGATGGCGTGCGCCTGAATGGAGCTCAGGGCGATCTGCTCGGCCGTCGCCGCTGCCCCGCACGCCAATACGACCATGCGCCGCACCCGCTCGGGGAACATGACGCCCCACTCGAGCGCCCGCATCCCGCCCATCGACGCGCCTAGGACCGCGGCCCAACGTTCGATCCCGAGCGCGTCCGCCAGGGCTGCCTCCACGGTCACCTGGTCGCGCACGGTGACGAGAGGGAACCGAGATCCCCAGGGCAACCCGTC
>JASHRK010000331.1 GCA_030037405.1 Acidimicrobiales bacterium
GCCGCCCCCCGCGCCCTGCTCCATTCCTCGCGCGCCCTGACTGCCGCCTCCTCGGCGCCCGCCGCCTCCCGGGAGACCTCTTGCTGCTCCGCCTGCAGGGCCTCGAGAGCTGCCCGGGTGGCACCGGTGCCACCGGCGCCGAGCCGCCAGCCGCTCGCGGCGAGCCGGTCGCCACCGGTCGTCACGACCGTCACGTCGGGGTCCGCCCACTCGGCGAGATCGAGGGCGTCGCCAATCCCGGTCGAGCAGACGATCACCTTGTCGAGAAGGCGGTCGAGGAGGCTTGCCACCGCGGCGTTGGCGGCACGGACATGGGGCCGCAACGGCTCTCCCCCGGCGGCGGCTTTGGAGGACGGCTCCGGCCTCCCTCGTGCAAAAGAGGTCGGCAGCACGGTGCCGGGGAGCCCCTGTAACGAGAGATGGGCGAGGGCGGCCCGAGCGTCCGACAAACCGTCTATGACGACGGCCGCCAGGCACTCTCCGGCCGCGGCCTCGAAGGCCAGCTCATAGCCCTCCTCGACGTCGACGAGGTCGAGGAGGGCCCCGAGGACCCCCGGACGGTCCGCCAGCGTCTCGAGCCCTGCGCGGGCGTGTGCCTCGTCCATGGCACCCTCGAGCGCCTCTGCCCGGACGCGGAGCGCTTCGGCACGTCGATCGAGCTCTCGCGAGCGACTCTCGGCCGCGGCGACGTGCTTCGCAGCACCCCTCTCAGAGTCTTCCGCATGAGAGCGGGCATCGCGGGTAACTGCCGCCAGCTCGGCGAGCCCTTCGAGGGCTGACACCAGCTCGAGATGCCGGCGGTCCAGGTCTTCTGTCTGGCGCTCGAGGGCGGCGCCCCGTTCGGCCGAACGGGCAAGCCTTTCTCGCGCCCCGGCGAGCTCTGCCGCCAGTGCGTCTCGACCGGCACGAGCTGCCAGAACCCGCTCCTCCGGGGAGCCCGGTCCAGCCGCGGCTTCAGGCGCCAGCGCCTCGGCGCGGGCGTGCTCCGCCTCTCCTGCCCGGAGCTGTTCCCACTCCGGAGCAAGGGCGAGGGCGGCTTCGTCGGCTGCGGCGAGCTCGCCACAGAGGCGGGCGTGCTCGGCTTCGAGCGAGGCGACGACGTCGGCGTCGGCGGCAGCACGAAGTGTCCCGGCGACCCGGAGCCGGCGCTCGGCCACCAGGTTCCCCACCCCGTGCGCTCGCTCGGAGAGACGCTCTGCCCGCGCCAGCACCGAGACGACGTCGCTCGACTGCTCCTCGTCAAGTCGTGCCTCGGCGGCGACGACGGTGGCGTCGAGGCGGGCGAGCGCCTCGTTCAGCGAGCGTTCCCTCTCCGATAGCAAGGAGAGGCGCTCCGCCGTCTCGCCCATGCGACGTTCCAGCGACTCGAGCTCACGCCCGGCGACATAGAGACGCAGGGAGTCGAGCTCGCTCACGAGGGACCCGTGGCGGCGGGCCGCTTCCGCCTGCCGCTCGAGCGGCCTCAGCTGGCGGCGGACCTCGCGCAGCAGGTCCTGCAACCTGACGAGGTTCGCCTCGGTCGCTTCGAGCCGCCGCTCCGAGCGCTCCCTCCGGCGACGGAACTTGAGCACGCCGGCAGCCTCCTCGATCACGGCCCGGCGGTCCTCCGGGCGAGCGTCGAGGACGGCGGCCAGCTGGCCCTGGCTCACGATCACGTGCTGCTGGCGGCCGACGCCGGCGTCCGAGAGCATCTCCTGGATGTCGAGGAGCCTGCAGGGCGCTCCGTTCATCGAGTACTCGCTCTCTCCGGTCCTGAAGAGCGTGCGGGTTATCGTGACCTCGGCGAGATCGATCGGAAGGGTGCGCGAGCCGTTGTCGATCGTGAGCGACACCTCGGCCCGGCCGAGGGCGGGCCGAGCCGAGGTCCCGGCGAAGATGACATCGTCCATCCGGGTCGAGCGCACGACACGGGGGCCCTGGGCACCGAGCACCCAGGCGACGGCGTCGACGACGTTCGACTTGCCCGACCCGTTCGGGCCCACGACGACGGTGACGCCGGGCTCGAACTCGAGAACCGTCGGGTCGGCGAAGGACTTGAACCCCCGCAGCGTGAGCGACTTTAAGTGCACGGCGGCCTCACCCTACTCCGGGTGCTCGCTCGCTCCCGGTATCTCCTGCCCGGGCGCCGGGTCGGTTCCCCTATGCCTCCGCCTGCGGGCAATCTCGATGCCGGCGTCGGCTGCCATGAGGGTCACGGCCACCCAGACGACGGTCGAAGGCAGGTTGAAATAAGACGGCCAGCCCGATCCGGCCGGCCATCTGTCGACGATCTGTATGACGACGACCATGGCGGCAGCGACGACCATGGCGGCGAGGGCGGCGAGGGCAAGCGCCGCCCTTCCGGCCCGAGTCCTCATGGAGAGCCAGGCCGCGGCCGCGACGACGATCGCCACCGTCGGGCCGGCAAAGAGGAGGGCAAGAAGGCCGGCTACGACAGTCGTGAGGACGGCGACACCGAGCTGCCGCCCCGGAGCCGCTCCGGTGAAGGGGGAGACGATCACGGGCGTCGTCGCGTCGAGGGCTCCGGCGACGGTGGCACCGTCCCCCGCTGCCGGCAGCCCTCGCCGCCGGCACCGCCGGCGGCGCCAGAACAGGGGCACGACGGCGATCCCGATGCAGCCGAGCGCCGTCGCCGCCGAGACGGCGAGGGCCCAGTCGAGCTCGGACTGGGGGGCGAATCGCACCGTCACCACGAAGGAGCCACCCTCCTTCTTCATCTCGGCAAGGGTGCGAGCCGTCACGCGCCAGCCGTTGGCGAAGCCGTCGACGAGAACGGGAGCGCCGAGTGCCGGCCCGCCCTGCACGCTCGCCGTCCATCCTGCGTCGTAGCTCTCGCCGAGCGTGAGCATGAAGGGCTTGGTCGCCCCTGAGACGCGCAGGCGGTAGCTCGTCGAGCTGGAGGAGAGGACGGTCACCTTGGGGGCGCCGGACGAGGCGCTCGGCGCCGGGGCAAGGGTGTCACCGGTCGGCGGCGCCGCCGCCGCCGCCCCGCCCGGTGCCGAGTCGAGCGCCAGCTCGTCCAAGTCGAAGCCGGTCGAGGCGCCGTTGGCGGCGACGAGCAGATGGCTCCCAGCCCCGAGACGGATGCCGTTCTTGTCGCGCCCGCAGAGCGAGATGTCGAGGGGCCCTCCCCCAAGGGCGCTCGAAGCCGACCCGGTGATCCGGAGCCATACGGGCTTGCCGTCGATGGAGAGGAGATCGGAACGGCAGGACGCCGGTATCTTTGCCGGGAGCGTCACTCTCGCCGTACCCGGGATCGAGACGCCGGAGATGCCGATCGGGAGAGCCGTCTTCTGCGAGGTCTCGTAGCTCACCGTGTAGCGGAGGGCGAAGGTCGGGAACTCGAGGCGGAGCACCTTGCCCGTCACGGGCTTGAAGTGGATGTGGACGGTCGTGACGGAGCCGGCCTTCGGCGTCACCGGGATCGCCGGCAACAGGACGGTTCGCGAAGCTCCCCCTGCCGAGACGACCACCCGTGTCGGCACCGAGTGCTCCCGGTCCGAAGACACCCGCATCGTCAGCTGGTCCACCGTTAGAGGCCTCTTGAAGCGGTACTGCAGGTAGGAGTCGACGTTGGCGCCCGTCCCGAGGCCGGGCATCCAGACGTGGTCGCCGTCCTCGAGAGTGCTGGACGCCGTGGCCCAGAGGTCGCCCGGCATGCGGCTGCTTGACGTCGCCGAGACGAGGGGATCGCCTCTCCCCGCAGAGCCCCTGCCGACGTCCTTGTCGATCACGCCGTCGGAGGCGTAGGAGGAAAGGTGAGCCTCTCCCGTGAGGGAGAACGAGCGCGCCGTCGGGAGCTTCCACTCGCGCACCATGTAGGGCTCCGGCTGGCTTCTCGGGGGCACCGGGGCAACCGCCTCACGCTCGAGGAGGATGCTCAGGCGGTCCTTCAGCGAGGCCTTGCCGATCTCGTCGAGAAGGTCGCTCGGAAGGGCGATCACCTGGGTGTCCTTGGCATACGCGATGCTGACGTTCGCCAGCCCTACGAGGCTCGCCCCGACCGGCTCGAACTTGTAGTGCGAGTAGTTGGTGGCGTCGATCCTGATCCGCAGGGTCGCAAAGTGCCTTGGGGCGAAGCGCACGACCTGGCCGGCGGACGTGCGCGAGCTCGGGCCGAGAGAGACGGTGACGGGGTCCTTCCCGTCGAAGGTGAGGGTGACCTTGGTGAGGTACTGGTTCGTGAGCCAGGTGGCGTCTCTCTCGGTGAGCGGCTGGGTGAGGCGGACGCTGCCGGCTGTGACCGGATGGCGGAGCGTCACCTGCCACCATTGCCCGACGACCCCGGAGGAGGACGTCCCCTCGGTCTCCCAGGAAGTGGAGAGGCTGCCGTCGATGGCGTTCGCCGGCTGGAACTCCGAACGCAGCGTGAGCGCCGTGCCGTAGGCGGATGCCGTCACGCTCTTTATCCCCTCGTTGATCGCCGTCGTGTAGCTCGTCACGGGGGCGTGCGGGAAGAGGTCGAAGCCGGGGTCGTCGGCCTCGAAGGGAGTCGGTCGCTCGGAGGCCGTCTCGGTGTAGCCGGTGTTCTCCGAGAGGCTGTTCCACTCGTAGGCCTCCTTCCGGTTCGAGTCCGTGAGAACGAGGTCGGCCCCGTGCCCGAGGAGCGCCTTTGCCAGAGCCGGATGCTCGTCGAGCGTGCCTGCGAAGACGATCGTCGGGTTGTCGGCGAGAAGACCGTCGTCCGCCGCCTCGACGACGCCAACATTGTCTCCAGCCATGATGATCGGGTCGGAGAGTGACTCCCCTCTCACGATCGGGCGTGGATCGCTCACCTGGTAGACGACGACAGGGTTCGTCGCCTTCGAGGCCGGCGGCAGGTCGTAGTAGGTCTCGTCCAGCATCGGGAGGCTGGAGACGTTGACCCTCGGCGTCCCGAAACCCACCTTGTGCGACAGCCCGGGCGGCGTGACGGCGAGATCGTGTTCGAGGAGCGCCGGGCGGGGCGAGTCGTAGCGGGCGTACTGCTCGTCGTACTCGACGACGATGCTGCCGACGCTCATGAGCCGGGCGATCGGAGCGAGTGCCCTCCAGTCCATCGTGCCCTGCTGGAGTGGGTTGTCGATGGCATAGAGGAGGTTCGCCGTCGCCATCGAGCCCATGATCTGCTGCTCGTGGGTGACGAAGGGGCGCTTCAGCACCGCCGCCCAGATCGGGTCGATGGTGTCGCCGTAGGTGTAGGCGGCGAAGTCGTCGCCCGGGAGCGCATAGACGCGAGTGCCCTTGTCGATGGAGTTGAGGTAGCGGGCCGCCGCCTCGACGTAGCTCGGCGGGCTCGCCGGCTGCGTGAACTGGCTGATCACGGTGCGACCGGCGAAGAGGGGGGCGTTGGCGCCGAGGACGAGGACACCGGCGACTGCGCCCGCGATGACGCCGTCGCGCCCGAACCGCGCCACCACGGCGGTGACGCCCGTGCCGAGCAGCATGGCGAGCCCGAGAACGACGAGCGGGGTCGCCCGGTCGGTGGAGCGGAGCGAGAGGCCGATGGTCGTCTTCGTCATGAACGCCTTGGCGAGCAGTCCGAAGGGTGTCGGGGAGGAGAACGGGTGGGCTCCCACCGAGAGGGCAACTCCGGCGGCCACGAGGATGACGAAGAAAGCCCTGTGCCGCCAACGGACGAAGGCGGCGGAGCAGAAGGCGGCGACGGGAACGAAGTACGTGAGGGCGAGCAAGGGGATCTTGGAGATGAGCTCCTCCACGGCCGCCGTCCACAGCCCGAGCCGGTCGCCGCCGTAGAAGTACCAGTAGCCGAGACCGCGTATCACCTCCGACGCGGCCGAAGTCGAGCTCGTCGCCTGGACGCTCTCTGTGTACTTGAGGATGTCGACGCCGTAGAGGCCCTCGATGGAGAGGCCGACGAACCACCAGAGGCAGGCGAGGACTGTGAGGAGCCCGGTGCGGAGGAGCACCCCGCAGGCCTCGCGTGCTCTCAGCTCACGCAGGCAGAAGGCTGAGTAGCAGAGCCAGAGGAGAGGACCGACGGCGACGTAGGCGACGGAGCTCGCGTTTATGCCGCTCACGGCGCCGACCACGAGGGCGAAGAGGGCGGGGTAGCGCCAGCCCTTGTGCCGGACGGCAAGGGCGATGAGCGCCATCATCCACGGGAGGCCCGAGTAGGGCAGGAGAATCACCGATATCCGGCCCGCGTACTGCATCACGTAGGGGGTGAAGCCGTAGGTGAGCGCCGCGACGAGAGCACCGAGACCCCGAACCTCGTG
Source organism: Acidimicrobiales bacterium (assembly GCA_030037405.1). Taxonomy (GTDB): domain Bacteria; phylum Actinomycetota; class Acidimicrobiia; order Acidimicrobiales; family Bog-793; genus JOPF099. The sequence goes on from JASHRK010000331.1 coordinate 6,219, forward strand.
GACCTTGCAGAGGTAGAGGACGCCGGCGGCGGCCACGAAGAGGATCGAGCCGAGCCAGAGCCGCTGCGCCACCCAGACGGGCACGTGCACGAGAGAGAAGAACCAGAAGAACGGGCCCATCGGGAACAGGTAGCCGACGGTCTGGTGGGTCACCGTCCCGAGAGCGACCTCCGGGTCCCAGATCGAGGCCGCCGTCTTCGTCCATCTGCCTGGGTCGTAGTAGAGGTAGGTCTTCGTGTCGTCGGAGACGACGCCGGGCTTCGTGAGAAGCATCGGCAGGTAGCAGACGACGGCGGCGAAGACGTAGGGGGACGCGGCGGCGAGACGGGGCCGGTCCTGCGACCGCGACATGCGCGACACCGTGCTGCGCACGCCCCTTTGACCTACCCCGCCTGCTGCCTCAGCTCTGGCAGCCGAGGCAGCAGTACGCCGTCCGTGCACCAAAGCGCACCCGCTCTATCGCCGCCCCACACCTTGCACAGGGCTCTCCAGCTCGGTCGTAGACGCGGTGGCGCGTCTGGTACGAGCCGAGCGTCCCCATCAAGTCGACGTAGCGCTCGTCTTTGAGAGACGAGCCGCGATGGACGACGGCAGCCCGGAGGATCCTCGACGAAGAGAGGGCCAAGGCCCGCGTCTCCGCCATTCCGAGAGTCTCCACACGCCGGTCGGGCCTCACCCGTGCCGCGTGGCAGATCTCGTCGGCGTAGATGCTCCCGATCCCGGCGATCACCCGTTGGTCCGTGAGAGCCGCTTTCACGGCAACCTTCCTGCCGAGGAGCCGCTCGCGGAGAAGGGCCGTCGAGAGCCCGTCTGCGAGCGGGTCCGGACCGAGCCGGTCGAACTCGGCGGGAAGACCGTCCGGGCGCAGGTCGCCGGTCACGAACCACTCGCCGAACGTCCTCGGATCGACGAAACGAAGCTCGCTCCCGTCATCGAGGCCGACGACCACATGGGTGTGGGGCAGGCGGGCTCCCGCCGAGGGTTCCGGCAGGTAGAGGAGCTGCCCGCTCATGCGGAGGTGGATCACGAGCACGTCCCCGCTGTCGAGCCCGAGGGCAAGGTACTTGCCGCGACGATCGGGCCTGCGAAATCGCCGTCTCTGGAGGCGGGAGACGAGCTCGCTCGGAGACTGGCGGCGGACGGTTCGCCTCCCGGTGACCTCGACCCTGCTCGCCCTCCTGCCGGGCAGGACCTCCTCGAGCCCGCGTCGGACGGTCTCGACCTCGGGCAGCTCAGGCACGCCCGCCGGCCCGGGAGGAAGGCCGGAAGCTCGGGAGGAGCTCGATCTCACCGCCGGCGGCGTCGATGGCATCGATGGCGGCGAGGGCATCGATGGCGGCGTTGCGCTCCGCCAGCTTCTTCGAGCTCCCCTCCCCCGTGCCCGCCCGGCGGCCCAGCACGACGCAGACGGCGTCGAAGCTCTTGGCGTGGTCCGGGCCTCGCTCCGTGACGACGTAGGAAGGAATCCCCAGTCCGAGGTGGGCGAGCCGCTCCTGCAGCTGGTTCTTCGGGTCTCCGAGGCGAGCCTCGCTCGCCATCCTCGCGATCTCGCTCCCAAGGATCGACCTCACGAACTCCTCCGCCCCTGGGAACCCTGCCGAGATGTAGACCGCCCCCACCAACGCCTCCAGGCAGTCGACGAGGATGGAGGGCTTGCGCCGGCCGCCGGAGGACTCCTCGCCCTTGCCGAGGAGCACCACCTCGTCGAGCTCGATAGCGGTGGCGATCGGGGCAAGACCGACCGTCGACACGATCGCCGCCCTCATACGGGCGAGGTCTCCTTCCGCCAGCTCCGGAAAGGAAGAGTACAGGTCGGTGGTGACCACGAGACCGAGGACGGCGTCCCCGAGAAGCTCGAGCCGCTCGTTCGACTGCTGAGGTGGGTGCTCGGCACAGTACGAGCGATGCGCCACAGCCTGGCGGTACAGCTCGGCCGGGATGCGATAAGGCTCGATGAGCGACTGGACCCGGCTCAGGTGGCGTCGACCTTTGCGCTCACGTAGTCGACGGCGTCACGGACTGTCCGCAGGTCCTCGAGATCCTCGTCGTCGATCCGGAATCCCTCGATCCTGTCGCTCAGCTGCTCCTCGAGCGCCTCGACGAGCTCTATGAGAGCAAGCGAGTCCGCCTTCAGGTCGTCGGCGAAGGACGACGACTCGGCGATCTCGGAGGGTTCGATCTCGAGGATCTCGGCCAGCTGATTGCGCACGAGGTCGAGCACCTCGCGCCTCGTTAGCTTGGAGCTCGTCTCAGACACCTGCGGTCCTCCGTCTCGTGCTCGCCAGACAGGCCCTTCCCGGTCGGGCGGCGGTCTACCATGCTCGCTGGATGATAATCCGGGTCGGGCCGGAGCCCTAGGCGGTACCCCCTTGCCGCCAGCAGTACCCCCCTTGCCGCCAGCGATCCTCAGCGCTCGGACCGCACCGCAGCCGCCAGCATCTCGACGATCCCGCGTGCGGCAAGGTCGTGGCCCACGCGAACGGCGTTCACGATCGCCTTCCGGGACGACGACCCGTGGCTGATGACGCACACCCCGGCGACGCCGAGCAGCATGGCGCCCCCCGTCGACTCCGGGTCGAGGGCCTCTGCCGCCTCGAGGAGCCCGGGCAGGAGCACCTCGCTCGCCGCCTTCGCCTCCTCGCTCGCCGACATGACGCCCCCGAGGATGTGCATGAACATCTTGAGGGCGCCCTCGAGCGCCTTCAGGGCGACGTTCCCGGTGAAGCCGTCGGTCACGACGACGTCGACCCTCCCCGTAAGAAGGTCGCGCCCTTCGACGTTCCCAACGAAGTCGACGGCGCTCCCTCCCGCTCCGGACTCGAGCCGTTCCCGTGTCTCCTTGACGAGCTGGTTCCCCTTCGAAGACTCCTCGCCTATCGACAAGAGCGCCACCCGCGGCGTTCCCGACCCCCCGTAGCGAGCGCTGTAGAAGGCCCCTCCCATCTGGGCGAACTGGACGAGCCACTCGGGTTGGCAGTCGGCGTTCGCCCCGGCGTCCACCATGACGGTGTGGGACCCGCCGGGCACGGGAAGCGGGGTCGCGATGCATGGCCTCGAGACGCCGGGAAGTCGACCCATGCGCAAGAGGGCGGAGGCCATGGCGGCGCCCGTGTTCCCGGCGCTTACCATCGCCGAGGCCCGGCCGTCCCGCACGGACTCGGCAGCACGGACGAGCGACGAGTCCTTCTTCGTCCGTACCCCCTTCCCGGGGTCCTCCTCCATCCCGATGACCTCGGTCGCCGGCCAGATCTCGAGGGCGGCGACATCGCCGAGGGAGCCGTCGGCAGGACCGACGAGGACGACCGGGAGGCCCTCTGCGGCGGCGTCGAGGGCGCCGGCGACGATCTCGAGAGGCGCCCTGTCGCCGCCCATCGCGTCGAGCGCGACAGGAAGCCTGCCGAGCGCCACTGGCTCAGCTGACCTCGACGGCCTGGCGACCCTTGTACCAGCCGCAGTTGGGGCAGACGACGTGTGGCAGCTTCGCCCGGCGGCACTGCGGGCAGATACTGCGGGCGGGGGTACGGAGGCTCCAGGCAGAAGCCCGCCGGCTGCGGCTCTTCGACTTCGATGTCTTCTTCTTCGGGACGGCCATCGTCGCTTCCTCTATTCGCGTCGGTCGTCCGGGTCGTCCCGACCCGGAGCCGCCTGCTCACACGAGCAGGCGTCGTAGTTGCGGTTCGCCCCACATCGCGGGCAGAGCCCGGAGCAGCTGTCGCCGCAGAGGGGAGCGAGCGGCAGCTCAAGGATACAGGCGTCGTGGACAAGTGGCTCGATGTCGAGGACGTCGACCCCTACGACGTAGCTCCCGTCGTCCTCGACCTCGAGCCCGGAGCGCCCTTGCGAGGCGGCGAGGGCGAGATGAGCTTCCTCGCGGAAGAACTCCCGCACCTCGGCCACGAGCACACCCCGAGCCGGCTCACCGCAGCGTCGGCACACTCCTGACCAGGGAGCTGTCACGGTGCCGGCAACGGTCACCCCGCCGATGGCCGACTCGACCCAGCCGTCGAAACGCACCTTGGCACCCTCGGGAACGCCCGCCGAGGTCACTGAGAGATCGTCGATGTCGCCCGTGGCCTCGAGACTCTGGCGCTGGCCGGGCCGGGCCCGGAGAGCCCGGACGTTCACCAGGAAGGGGCGGCCCCGGCCCCTCGCCGTCATTCGAGGTCCTGGTCGAAAAGAGACTCGCCGTCGTCGCCCTCCCGTTCCCCGCCGAGCACCGGGAACGCCTCGTCCTCGGGGTCGGCAGGTACGGCTGCGAGGCGTTCCCGTCCTGCCCGCACCGTCTTCAAGGTACGGTCGAGGACTATCTCGAGCCCGGCCAAGCGCTGGTCGATGTAGTCCTCGGCCTCGTGCCTGAGACGGCGCCCCTCCGCCTCGGCGTCCTCGACGATCCTGACGGCGCGGTACTCCGCCTGGCGGACGATCTCGGTCCGCTGCACCATGTGCTCGGTCTGGACTCGGGCGTCGTCGAGTATCTCGGAGGCCTCCCGCCTCGTCGAGGCGAGCACTTCCTCCCGGTCCTTCAGCAGTCGCTTGGCTCGGCGAAGCTCTTCCGGCAGCTCCTCACGGGCTGCCTCGAGCAGCTCGAGGACCTCGTCGCGGGAGATCATCACGGAGGCGGACAGGGGCACCGACTTGGCAGCGGCGACGATGTCGATGAGCTCGTCGAGGATGCCCTCGACGCCTCCCGCCACCTCCTCGGCTTCCCCTCCCTCAGGCGGGGCCGCCTCTTCCTCGCTCACCTTGCGATCCCCTTCAGCCTCCGGTTCACCGGCTCGGGCACGAGCCCGCTGACGTCGCCGCCGTAGAGGGCGACCTCCTTGATGAGCCGGCTCGCCATGTAGGCGTGCTGGGCGCCCGTCGGGATGAAGAGGGTCTCTATCCCGGAAAGCTCCCTGTTCATCTGCGCCATCTGGAGCTCGCTCTCGAAGTCCGACACCGCCCTCAGCCCCTTCACGATGACAGACGCCCCCACCTCGCGAGCGAGGTCGACGACGAGGCTGGACATCGCCACGACCCGGACGTTGTCGAGGTGGGCGAGCGACTCGCTGATCATCTCCTCGCGCTCGGCGCTGCCGAAGAGCGGCTCGAGCTTCTGCGGATTGCGCACCGAGGCGACGACCACCTCCTCGAAGAGCTGGCTCGCCCGCTCGACGATCTCGAGGTGCCCATTGTGGAACGGGTCGAACGAACCGGGAAAGAGGGCGATTGTCAAACGAGGTCCTTGTCGGTCGTGTGCCGTGCAACCAGCGTGACGAGCGTACCGCCGTAGCGGTAGGAACGGAGGGTATCGAAATGCGCCGTGGACTGCAGAGGCGACCGGTGCTCGAGGAGGGCGACGTCGGCGTCGAGCGACCCGAGGAGCGCTTCCCACTCGGAGAAACGATAGGGAGGATCCAACAACCCCACCTCCACAGGTGCATCCGTGGTCCTCAGGTACGAGAGGGCGTCCGCCCGCACGAGAGCCGTCCCTCCTCGGGCGAGGCCGACGGCGACGAGGTTGCTCTCGACGGCAGCGAGCGCCCGAGGATCCGAGTCGACGAAGGTGCACGAGGCGGCGCCTCTCGAGAGCGCCTCGATCCCGAGGGCGCCCGAGCCGGCGAAGAGGTCGAGCACCGTGGCCCCTTCGACGAGCCCGCGCGCTTCGAGGATGTCGAACATCGCCTCGCGCACCCTGTCGCTCGTCGGCCTCAGTCCCGCGATGTCGGGCACTATGAGCTGGCGACCCCTTGCCTCGCCTCCGATCACCCGCATGGGCGCCATCTTCTCGTGCGGAGCGGTCTCAGCTGCGGAAGAGGAAGGCTCGCTCCTCTTCGGTCATGAGCCGCTCCACCTCGTAGCGCATCGGCAGGTAGATCCCATCCAGCTCTCGGTCGGCGTCGAGGATCTCGCCTGCCACGCGCCGCGCTTCGAGCACGAGGTCGCGGTCCCGCGTCAGGTCGGCGAGCTTCAGGTCCGTCTTGCCCTTCTGCCGAGCGCCGAGAACGGTGCCCCCGCCTCGGAGTGAGAGGTCCTCCTCGGCGAGCTCGAAGCCGTTCTGCGTCCGCACCAGCGCCTCGAGGCGGCGCCGCGAGGTATCGGTGACGTCGTCGGCGGTGAGGAGGAAGCACCAGCTCCGCAGGGTTCCCCTGCCGACCCGTCCCCGCAGCTGGTGGAGCTGGGCCATGCCGAACCGGTCGGCGTCGACTATGACCATGACTGTGGCGTTGGACACGTCGACGCCGACCTCGACGACCGTCGTGGCGACGAGGACGTCGATCTCTCCTGAGCGGAAGGACGACATCACGGGCTCCTTCTCCTTCGCAGGCATCTGGCCGTGGAGGAGCCCGATGCGAAGGCCCTCGAGCGGCCCGGTGGCGAGGACGTCTCGCATGGAGACGGCATCTCTCGGTGGCCGTCTCTCCGAGAAGGCAGCCCTCTCGAGAAGTGCCGGCTCGATCTCGCCGTCCTCGTCGAGCGCGAGAGCCTCGTCCGGGTCGTCCGGCGCCTCGTCCGGGTCGCCCGGCGCCTCGTCCTCCCCGCCCCCGAGCCCGACGAGCGGGCAGACGACGAAGGCCTGGTGGCCGGCGGCAACCTCGTCGCCCACCCGCTTCCATGCCGTCGCCTCGCGGCCCTCACCCGCGAGCCAACGCGTCGTGATCGGCGAGCGTCCCGCCGGCAGCTCGTCGAGCGTCGTGTGGTCGAGGTCGCCGTAGACGGTCATAGCAGCCGTGCGAGGGATCGGCGTCGCCGTCATGACGAGAAGGTCGGGATCGAGCGACGCCTTCTCCCGCAAGGACGCGCGCTGCTCGACGCCGAAGCGGTGCTGCTCGTCCACCACGACGACGCCGAGGCGGGCGAAGTCGACGCCCTCTGAGATGAGAGCGTGGGTGCCGATGACGACATCGAGCTCGCCCGCCGCGAGCTCCGTGAGGATCCTCGTGCGCTCCGCGCCCGAGGTCTTGTTCGTCAGGAGGTCGACGAGCAGGGGTCGCTCCTCGCCGAGATGGCCGGCCGAGGAGACGCTCAAGCCGGCGAGCAGCTCGCGAGCAGACAGGTAGTGCTGCTCGGCGAGCACCTCGGTCGGGACCATGAAGGCTCCCTGGTACCCACCCTCGACGCCGACGAGAAGGGTGGCGAGGGCGACGACGGTCTTTCCTGCCCCGACGTCGCCTTGGAGAAGGCGGTTCATCGGATGGGAAAGCGAGAGATCGTGCCGTATCTCCGCCATCGCCCGCGCCTGGGAGCCGGTGAGATCGAAGGGCAACCGGGAGAGGAACTGAGAGAGGAGGGCACCGTTCACCTCGTGGGCGATGCCGTTCGAGGCCTCAATGGCACGGCGCCTCCGCCACACGAGAAGGACCTGGAGGCGGAGAAGCTCGTCGAACACGAGCCGGCGGCGGGCGCGGTCGTAGTCGTGCGGCGTCTCGGGAGCATGTATCCACCGCAGCGCCTCCGTGCGCGAGACAAGTCCGAGCCTTCCTCGCAGCTCGTCTCCCAGGGGTTCGGCGAACTCCTTCGCTCGCTCGAGCGCCTCGTCGATGTAGCGGGCGAGCTCGGCGGACGATACCCGGGCCCTCTCCGACTGGGGATAGACCGGCACGAAACGCCTCGTCTCGTCGCCGACGGGATCGATGCCGGGGTTCGCCATCTGGCGCCGACCTCGGTAGTAGGTGAGCCGCCCGAAGACGGTTACGACCTCTCCAGGCGCGAACTGCCTCGCGCGCCAGGCCTGGTTGAAGAAGGTGCATGTCAGCGTCCCGGAGTGGTCACGCACGACGATCTCGGCCATGGCACGCCCGTTGCGGAGACGGCGGGAGCCGCCGCTCACGACGGCGGCGGTCACCACGCCCGTCTCGCCCTCGGCAAGATCGGCGATCGCCGCCTCGTTCGTGCGGTCGACGTGCCTGCGGGGGTAGCAGGTGATGAGGTCGAGGACCGTGGAGATGCCCATCTGCTCGAGGCCGGCGGCTTTGCGCGCAGTCACCCGCTTCAGCTCGGTCACGGGGATCCGGGCAAGCTGTCCGAGCTGGCGCCCGGTCATGGCGGCGTCGGGAACGGCTCGCCTCTCACCTCGGTCACTCGGCGGCGACAAGGTAAGGGTAGAGCGGCTGGCCGCCGTGATGGAGATCGACCGAGGCGTCAGGACGGTTCGCCGCCAGCCACTCCGTGATCCGGCGGGTGTCGGCGGCGTGCGCCCCCGCCCCCTCGATGACGGTCACGATCTCGTGGTCCGAGGTGACGATCCTGTCCAGCAATGCGCAGGCGGCGTCGGCAGCCGAGTCGGCGACGGACTCGATGCCGGCCCGCGAGAGCCCGATCCACTGCCCCGCGTGCACGAGACCGAGGGCGGTATCGCTCACCCGGACCGCCTGGGTCACCTCGCCCGCCACCACCCTGGAGGCGGCGACTGCCATCGACTCTGCGTTCTCGTCCGCGCCCGCCTCCGGGTCATACTCGAGGAGGGCGGCGAACCCCTCCTGCACGCCCGGCGTGGGAACGACTCGGCAGGGGCGCGGTGATATCTCGGCCGCCTGGGCGGCGACGGCATAGATGTTCTTGTTGTTGGGCAGTATCACCACCTCTCTTCCCTCCACGCCGGCGATGATGTCGAGGATCTCCGCCGTCGACGGGTTCATGGACTGGCCACCCGGGACGATGTCGTGGACGCCGAGGGAACGGAAGATGCGGCTCACGCCCTCCCCGGTCGCGACGGCGATGACAGAGGTCACCGGTACGGGGCCCGCCTCCTCGGGCGCTGGCGACCCGGCGACTCCCTGGGCCGCTGCGCGCACCCACGACTCCTCCTCCACCTGCTCGAGCAGGTCGGTGACCCTTATGTTGCGCGGTCGCCCGACGTCGAGAGCCGCCTCGATGCTCGCCCCCACGTCGTCGGTGTGGACGTGGCAGTTCCAGAGACCGTCTCCGCCGACGACGACGATGGAGTCGCCGATTCCCGCCCACACCTCCCTGAACGCCGGGACGAGGTCGTCGGGCGCCTCGAGAAGGTACATGACCTCGTAGCGGAGACCGGGCGCCGTCGCCCCTTCCTCGACTGCGCCTGTAGCCTCCGCGGAATTCTCGGCCCGGAGCGCCGTCGCGCCACGTTCGAGGCTGCGACGCACCGTCTCGGAGAGCGGGAGCTCGTCTGGCATCACGCGATCGTCCACGAGATAGAGGAGCGAGTCGAAAAGGAGCAGGAGCCCTGCCGCCCCGGCATCCACCACGCCGGCCTTCTCGAGGACAGGCAGCATCTCGGGGGTGCGCTTCAGGGCCTCGGCAGCGGCCGCGCGAGCGCTCCTCGCCACCTCGGCGAGCTCGCCCCCCTCCGCCACCGCCTGTGCCGACGCCTCGGCCGCCGCCGCCGCCACGGTGAGGATCGTCCCCTCGACCGGCTTCATGACGCCCCTACGGGCGGCGACGTTCGCCTCTTCGAGCCCGGATGCGAGCGTTCCCCCGTCGACCCCGTTCCGAGACGCCGCGAAGACGTCGCTCATCCCCCGCAGGAGCTGGCACAAGATGACTCCCGAGTTGCCTCGCGCCCCCATGAGCGAGCCATGGGCGATGGCAGCGCACACCGCCGGCAGATCGGCCTCACCGTCTAGCGGGGCCAGCTCCTGCAGGACAGATTCCACCGTGAGGCACATGTTCGTCCCCGTGTCGCCGTCCGGGACGGGATAGACGTTCAGCCGGTTGATCGTCTCCCGATGCCTCTCGAGAGCGGTCCCGAACGTCCTCATGAGGGTGGCGATGTCGCTCGCCGCCAACGTCTGCCGGCTCACGCCTGCTTCCGGAGAGCTGTGTGAGGGGGACGCCAGGACGACCTCATGGCGGAGGATGGTAATCTCGTTGCCGTTCCCGGTAATTCTCTCTGAACGGAGCGACGCGTCCCATGGCAGCCGTGTGTGAGATCTGTGGCAAGCACCCGGGCTTCGGCATGAGCGTGTCGTACTCGCATCGACGGACGAAGCGCCGCTGGGACCCGAACATCCAGCGAGTCCGCGCCCTCGTGAACGGCGCCCCGAAGCGCCTGAGCGTCTGTACCTCGTGCCTGCGGGCGGGAAAGGTTGTTAAGCCTCCCCGGCGGCGCCTTACCCCGTCTTCCTGAGGAGCCATCGCCGGCCGGGCACACGGGGCAAGCCCAGGGCAGACCCTCAGCCGAAGTCGTGCTCGAAGCCCTCG
>JASHRK010000332.1 GCA_030037405.1 Acidimicrobiales bacterium
ATCGAGAGATCGGCGAGCGGCTCTACCTCTCACATCGGACGGTCGGGTCGCACCTCTATCGCGTGTTCCCGAAGCTTGGAGTTCGCTCGCGGGCACAGTTGCACGTCGCGCTCGGCGATGCCGTCAAGACCGGTGACGACTCCGGCGCTGACGGTTCCACGGCGTCATAAGCGCGCATGAGTAGGGCGGATCGGGGAGCGAATTCGTTCATCCTGAGCGATGAATTCCTTCGAATCTCAGTCGATCGACACAAGCATCGCTCGGATCGCCGGCGCGACGCTCGCATCGGGTACGGCTCAAGCGGCCGATTATCTGTGAGGTGAGCGATGACGGTGTCCGGCTCGCAGGGTGCCTACGCCACCCCGCCGGGGCCGTCGACCGGACCCGCTCTCAACGCCGACGGCTATCACGTCTCCAACATCGGTGGCGGTCTTTACTGGGTGACCGATTCCGTCTACCAAGCGATGTTCCTCGTGACGAAAACCGGCGTTGTGCTCGTGGACGCCCCCCAGACGATCGGGGAGAATCTCCAACGGGCGATCGACGAGGTCACCGCGATCAGCGGAAAGCCGAGCACGGTGACGCACCTCGTCTACTCGCACTCCCACGCCGATCACATCGGGGCGGCCTCGATCTTCGGGGCAGAGGTCGAGCGGATCGGGCACGTCGAGACGGAGCGTTTGCTCCGTCGAGACGATGATCCGAACAGGCCGCCTCCGACGGTCACCTTCACCGACCGCTACGAGCTCGCCGTCGGAGACGAGCGCCTTGAGCTCGCATATCACGGTCCGAACCATTCGCCGGACAACATCTTCGTCTTCTCACCTGACTACGAGACATTGATGGTGGTGGACGTGATCTACCCCGGCTGGGTCCCCTTCAAGAGCCTCGGTCTGTCACAGGACACACCCGGCTGGTTCCGGGCCCATGACCAAATTCTCGAGTACCCCTTCGCGACACTCGTTGCTGGACACCTCGGCCGGCTCGGTCGCCGGGACGACGTCGTCATCCAAAAGAGCTACCTCGCAGACCTGAGCGACAGCGTTCGCGCCGCGGCGACGACGGTCGATGCGCAATCGCACATCCGTGAGCACGGTGCCAACGTCTGGGCCGCGTATCAAAGCTATGCGGACGAGGTCTGCGCACGTGCCGCTCGACCTGTCGTCACCAAATATGCGGACAACCTCGGTGCCGCAGACGTGTACACGACGGCCCACGCCGCGTCGATGCTCGAGACCCTCCGCCGTGATCGCGGTGAGCTCGATCTCTTCGGGATCCGCCCGTAGCAGGGACCAATCGGCACTACGTAGACCCTGCCAGCAGTCCGTCGCGGATTGGAGTTGGCCCGATGCCCTCGACCAATGGCCTCGTCGCCAGTCCCGAGGCCATTGCCTACCAGTCGGAAGACTTCAGCGGTCGGTTGGTGTTCGGCGGGCCGATCGCTCTGCAGCGGAGGAGCTCACCACTTCTCCTCGTAGGGCGTGAGCAGATCGCCGTGTCGATGGGTGATCCTTCAGCTGCCGTCGACACGGCGGTAGAACTGCGAGGCGCGAAGCACCATCTGCTCCGTCTCGCCCTCGACTGCTCGCGTCATGGTCTCGAGTTCGACCGTGTAGGCGACGTCCCCCTCGACGTGGAGCGCGAGCGTTTCCGCTTCCCACGTGTCCCAGTTCAGGCTCTTCGAGACATGTGAGAGGAGGGCAGACACGTCGTCGAACCCGATTTGGTAGCCGCCGACGGCGGCGAAGACGGTGTCTTCGGGCGTCTGTGACCAGAGAGCAAGCAACGACTCGGAGTGCCCCTTCGTTTGCTGGGTGAGTGCCGCATGGCACTCACCCATGAACTGCTCGAAGTCCGCCGGTACCGTCATCGTTTCCTCCATTTCATCGGCTACTTGGGTCCTGTATCGGAGAGCTGCGTCGCCCCGGCGCCGTTGCGCCGCCATCTCGAGCGCTCGCCGCCCGTTCGACGAGTCGCTCTTTGATCGGGAGGGACGCTGTTTGAGGAGCGGCACCGAGGCGCTTCCGCTGACGACGCCGAGACCGATGGCTCCGACGGAGGTCGCGATGGTGCGATGGATGCTCGCCAAGTGGTCGAGCGACCAGGCTCCTGGGCCGGCGAGAGCAAGGATCGTGGCCGCGAAGACGAGGAAGAGCGGAAACTCGATCCCGTCGTTCTGCACCCAGAAGCCGTTTTTGAACTTGGTCGACGAGGCGACGACCATGACGCCGATGATCCCCGCGGCGGCAAGCGGGGTCAGGATGCCGAGCCCGCAGATCAGTCCCGCGCCGATCTGCGTGACCCCCGAGGCGGCCGCCGAGATGCGTCCCCCGCGGACCCCGTCGTGGGTGAGGATCGCCGCTTCCTTCGCGAGTCCGCCGCCGCCGAGACGGAATGACACCTTCTGGATGCCGTGCCCGAGGACGACGAGCGAGAGCGTGATCCGGAGGAGCAACAACGCGGCGTTGGCGAGATTCGCCATCACGATCCCTCGCTACTCACAGCCGCCGCGGGCCGGTGTCGCAGCGCCGGGAACGAGGTCGCTCCGACGAATGCGCCAGGACCGCTCCTCGTCCGAGTCGGCGACCGCGTCGAGGAGATCGTGAGCCTGGGAGATGCCCGAGGCACGGCGCTGCTGGTAGCCGCCGTAGTGCGCGACCGGGCTCCACTCGAAGGGGATCGGAGGCAGCGGCGCAGTGACGCCCTCGTAGTCGGCTGCCGAGTAGACGACCTTGCCGCCGACCACGGTGAGCACGGATTCGATCCGCGAGATCTCCTCGTCAGGCACCGAGAAGTAGTCGGCTGACAGCACGGCGAAATCGCCGTACTTCCCGACGCTGATCGTCCCCTTCTGGTCGCCTTCGCCCGAGAAGTCGGCGCCGGCTGTCGTGTACATGTCGAGGGCGACTTCGCGAGAGACGCAGTTCTCCGGCGGATAGAGCTGGAAGCCACCGACCGTCTTGCCCGTGACGAGCCAGGAGAGCGAGACCCAAGGGTTGTACGTCGAGACCCTCGGCGCATCGGTTCCTGCTCCGACGCGAAGGCCGAGATCGAGCATCGCCTTGATCGGCGGGG
>JASHRK010000333.1 GCA_030037405.1 Acidimicrobiales bacterium
CGGTTGGATGTCTGTCGTCAGTCCGGACAATAGCCGGCTACGAAGCCGATCCTCCAGGGAAGGGATGGCTTTTGGAGGGCGATCGGACGTTAGGACGATCTGCTTCGAAGCACCGTAGAGGGTGTTGAAGGTGTGGAAAAGCTCCTCTTGAAGCGACTCTTTCCTGTCCATAAATTGCACGTCGTCGAGAAGGAGAACGTCGCACTCACGGTAACGGCGACGGAATTCCCCCATCTCGTTCTTGGCGCGGAGTGTTTCGACAAACTCGTTCATGAAAGTCTCGGTTGACAGATATCTCACATGTAATCGAGGAAAGTTCTCGTTGACGTAGTTGCCGATTGCTTGCAGAAGGTGGGTCTTGCCGAGACCAGCGCCGCCGTAGACGAAAAGCGGGTTGTAGCTGCGCGCGGGCGCTTCAGCGACAGACAAAGTTGCAGCATGGGCGAATCGGTTGGACGGACCTGTCACGAAGGCGTCGAAGGTATAGCGAGGATTGAACGGGCCGTCGCTCTTGAGCGACGATCCGTTCCGTCTGTTGGAGGGCCGCGGGCCGCGGGCCGCCACCGTCGTTGATAAGACGTCAGCCGTCTCGAAAGTCTCGCTTTCTTGACGGAAGGAGACCCCCGCCGAGTCGATGTCGACCGAGAGAACGCTCAGGCTCAACACGTCGTCGGAATCTTCAAGGTCGCCATCTTCGAGCTGCACGTCGAAGCGAATCGGGTAGTCCTTTCCTGTCGTATCGGTCAGCGCGTCGTGGAAGAGCGCTTGGTAACGACCGTCAAGACGGTCCCGCACCACGCTGCTCGGAACGGCGAGCACGAGCGTGCCGTTGACGACCGCGACCGGTCTGATATCCGCAAACCAAGCTTTCCAGGTTGCCTCAGATACCTGCGATTGCAGAGCTACGGAACAGTCGTTCCACAGTTGTTGGGCCTCAGTCACCAGCTTGGAGCCCTTCCTACGAATGTTCTCCACATCAGAATCCACAGTTGTGGATGATGCGCTGGTGCCAGGCGCCAGCCGGGGCATCCTACAGCGCCTCAGAGCGGTGTGCTGAAGACGTAACGACACCTGCGCCCGGGGGGAAAGAGTCCAGTTGACCAGGTAATTTATCCATCCGCTTGTGCCGTTTGACATTTGGCGATAAACTGACACCGTCGTCTGACGCTTGTTTTGCCGCGTCTATTCCCAGAGTGGATACTGAGATGAAGCGTACATTCCAGCCCAACAACAGGAAACGGGCTCGCAAGCATGGGTTCCGGCACCGCATGAGCAGCCGAGCGGGTCGGGCCATCGTGAAGGCCCGCCGGCGCCGCGGACGGGCGCGCCTGTCCGCCTGAGCAACTATTTAGGGGCAAGCGTCTGTCCAGTATCATCCACGGACGCGTCAAGCATGGACAACCGCCCACCCAGGAAGAAGCGAATTTACGCCGATCTCAAGGCATCACAGCGACGTGCCAGATCCGGGCCCGTAGCAGTACACTACCTACCAGCTGAACCTTTTGACGCCTCCCGGTACGTGGCGTATGCGGTTCCACGTCGAGTCGGTACAGCCGTCGAACGGAACACCTATCGTCGCCGTCTTCGAGCTGTGGTCAGGGAGACAGCCGAAGAAGTAGCCGCTGGAACGTACCTCATCAGGGTCAACCGTGACATCTGTGACATCTCGTTCGAGCAACTTAGGAGCAAGGTGATCGAATCGATGCAGCGAGCAGGTGGGACACGGTGAGACGCGGCACGGTCGTGACAGTGCTGAGGTGGGGCATCCGCGCCTATCAAGCGGCGCGGGTCAGTCACCTGTCACCTTGTCGCTTCGAGCCTTCCTGCTCCGCGTACGCCTTGGAGGCAATAGAGGTGCACGGTGCCACTCGGGGAAGCTGGCTGGCGTGTCGGCGGCTCTTGCGTTGCCATCCCCTCGGAGGCTGGGGCTTCGACCCGGTTCCAACGGAGTAACGCATGTTTCCTGCCTCGATAATCGACTCGATAATCGCCCCGTTCGCGAAGCTGTTCGGCTGGGTGTTGGCGGCGTGCTTCAGCTTCACCCACAGCTTCGGGTTGTCAATTGCCCTGTTGACCCTCCTCACGATGATCGTCGTCTTCCCGCTTACCCGAGCCGGGACGCGATCGATGATGCGAATGCAGCTGCTGCAGCCCGAGATGATGCGTCTCAGGAACAAGCACAAGGTCCAGCCCGGCATGAGCGCTGCCGAGCGGCAGGCCGCCAGAGTGGCCATGAACGAAGAGATGATGGCGCTCTACAAAGAGAACGGGGTCAACCCTACCGGCGGCTGCCTCCCGATGTTCTTGCAGTTCCCGGTCTTCATCGTCTTGTACAACGTCATCCGGGGCATGACCCACGAGATCACCGTGAACAAGAAGCCAGTGCTGTCGCCCGAGTACATCCCACGGCGCACTCAGCTCTACCACGCTGTGGTGACGAGCCACGGGCGGCTCGAGTCCTTCGGGCTCAATCTTGCCGACTCCGTCCGCTCGCCCGGATCGATCGCGAGCAAGCTTCCTTACATCGCAGTGATCCTTATCGCTGTCGTCCTTCAGTACGTCTCGATCTGGCAGATCACGAACCGGAACCCTTCCGCAGCTCAGGCCAACCCTCAGATGCAGATGGTGCAGAAGTTCATGCCCCTCATCTTCGTGGTCATCTACATAGCGTTCCCAGCAGGCGTCGGGCTGTACTTCATCGTGTCGAGCGTCTTTCGGATCGGCCAGCAGGAGTACATGTACAAGCACGACCCGAAGATCGTGGAGTCCGTCCGCCAGCTTCGTGAACGCAAGGCGCTCGATACCAAGGCAAAGACGGACAAGACGAAGGACGCAGCGGCGAGCGATGATCGGGCCTCAGACCTGGGGAGGCCGTCCGGCAGGGGGAGGCCGCCGGCACGGGGCGTCGCCCCAGAGGTGGGCAACGCGCCCGCGCGAGCCTCGACACCGGGTCAGCGAAGTCTCCGCCAGCGCCTCCGCGATGCCGCCGCAGGTTTCCAAGGTGTTGACAGCAACGGTGCTGGCCCGCGTGAAGCGAGCAACCGACCCGAGCAACCGACCGAGCAACCGACCGAGCAGGTGTCCGGGAACGGCGCCCCGCCCAACTCAGCGGCCTCTGGCGGCTCGTCGGGCCAGCGCGCGGGAGTCGTTCGCGCCGGCTCGTCCGCGAGCAAGCCGCAGAACCGTTCCCGCGACAAGCGTCCTCGTCGCTAAGGCACGGGATCCCAGGTGGAGTGGGTAGAGACCAGGGGCCGGACGGTTGTCGAGGCGATCGAGCAGGCCCTTGACCGCCTCGGTGTCGCGGAAAGAGATGCCGAGATCGTCGTCCTCGAACAGGAGAAGTCGACGATGTTCGGGTTGCGCCGGACAGAGGCGCGCGTAAGAGCACGGGTGCGCCCGGTGCAAGCCCGTGCCAAGCGGCCTCTGCGTCGCAACCAGGGCGGCCGTGATGGGCGCGAACGCGAGCGCGGTCTTGGCAGTGGCCCTCGAACGGCCGGGCAGGCGAAGAGGAGGCAGACAGCGGCGGTACCGCGGCCTGCTGAGGGTGTCTCTAACGAGGTACGGTCGAACGCAGGCAGTTCAGATCGGGCAATGTCGGGCACCACCGGCTCGTCCACGCAGTCGAGCATGGAGACGCAGGACGCGGCCGGAGACACGACGGGCGAGCGCCGGTCGCAGGCGACGCGCTCTCGCTCTCGTGCACGGCGCCGCAAGCCGGCTGAGCTCAAGAATGCTTCGATGGAGAGAAGTCTTGATGCTGCAGGCGCAGCGGCCGAGGAGGATGAGATGAGTATCGAGACGCAGGCAGAGATCGCAGAGCAGTTCGTGCGCGGTGTGGTCGAGCGTTTCGGTCTCACGGGTCGCACCGTGACAGAGATCAACGACGACACGATCCGCGTAGCCGTCGAGGGAGATCATCTCGGGCTGCTCATCGGCCCCCGAGGGGCGACTGTGGACGCGCTCCAGGAACTGACGAGAACGGTGCTTCATCACCGTGACGACTCTCAGGTGCGAGTTGTCGTCGACGTGGGTGGCTACCGGCTACGACGAGCCGAGGCGCTTCGACAGTTCGCCCACAGGGTCGCAGCGGAGGTCCGAGCAACCGGTGAGGCTCAATCGCTCGACCCGATGTCAGCCGCCGACCGGAAGGTAGTGCACGACGCAGTCAACGAGCTCGATGGCCTACAAACATCTTCTGAGGGAGAAGAGCCGCGGCGTCATGTCGTCATCTCTCCGGCCGATGGCGTTTCGCTCCGCGATGAAAGCGCGGACGAGACGGCCGTGACGACCGAGGGTGACGCAGCGAGCAACGCCGCCACGGAGGCCGCGGAGCGCGCTGCGGTCGAATAAGTCATCAAGAAGATCCCCCGACATGGGCGTTCCGCTTCGGGACTTATACCGTGTTCTGGGCACAGCGAGAGACCGTGGCTTTCTCGGTCGGCTTCCCATCGAAGACCAGATAGAGCATTCGGCTGCCTTCGCCGACGTCGTGTCGTTGCTGCCCGTTCCCGCTCCATCCGCTGGTGTCGGGCAGGAGATTTCTTTGGCGGCAACTACATCGTCGGGTGTCCCTCTCTTGATCGACCTTGGTACGGGAGGAGGGATCCCTGGTCTGGCGCTCACTGTGCTTCTCACGGAGTGGCGCGTAGCCATGATCGAAGCCTCTAGCCGCCGAGCAGCTTTCTTGCGGATGGCGGTAGCGAGGCTGAGTCTTGGAGATCGTGCGGTTGTGTTGGAGGCGAGAAGTGAGGAGATAGGTCGCCGGCGCGAGTGGCGCCACGCCGCGCTGTGCGTTACGGCAAGATCATTAGGTCGTCCCGGTGTCGTGGCCGAGTGCGCCGCGCCACTCCTCCAGCTCGGCGGGATTCTTGTCGTGTCGGAACCGCCGCAGGACGGGAGAGAAGACGAAGCGGGTCGCTGCAGCACTGCTCGCTGGCCCGTCGATCCGTTGGGGACTTTGGGTCTCGGGCGCCCAGCGATATGCACGGCTCGCGGCCGCAGCTTCGTGACGATCAGCTCCGAGACCCTGTGCGACGAGCGTTATCCGCGACGCACAGGTGTTCCACAACGGCGGCCGCTGTTCTGAGGACGGTGCCGTGTTGCGGTCATCGGCGGCCCGGCCCAAGGTTTGCGAGATGCTTGCGGAGGCATCTGGCTTGTGGAAAGAGGTCCCCTCGTGGGTGCTCGCCTCCGTATACACTCGCTTCGGGAGCAAGATCCCCGCTGCCGTTCGTGCACCGCAGCTACGTCCCCAGTCCCTTTTCGTTGCCTGTGAATGTTTCACGGGAAACATCCGTGACCTGCTTGGAGCTCAATGAGTGACGAGTCGATCTCCACAGTGACAGCACTTGACGACGGGCGTGTTCCTGCCTCACCCTCCCCAGCTCGTCAGCGAGTCTTCTCAGTTGCGAATCAGAAAGGTGGGGTCGGCAAGACGACGACCGCGATAAATCTTGGCGCGGCGCTGGCGGAGCTCGGCCACCGCGTCCTCATCGTCGACCTGGACCCGCAAGGTAACGCCAGCACGGGTCTTGGGATAGATCCGAGGAACTTCGACGTCTCCATGTACGACGTACTGCTTCACAACACCGCCCTCGAGGACTGCATCGAGGCAACGAGCATCAAGAATCTCTTCCTGGCGCCCTCGACGCTCGACCTCGCCGGTGCCGAAATCGAGCTTGTGCCCGCCATGAATCGCGAGTACCGGCTGCGGCGAGCCCTCGAACCGGTCCGGGAGGACTTCGCCTTCATCTTCATCGACTGTCCCCCCTCGCTCGGCCTCATCACCGTGAATGCTCTCACTGCGGCGGACGAGGTGCTCGTGCCGATCCAGTGCGAGTACTACGCCCTCGAAGGCGTCTCCCAACTCACCCGGAACGTCGAGCTCGTGCGTGCCAATCTCAACCCGACCCTGCGCGTAACCACAATCGTCCTGACCATGTACGACGCTCGAACCAGGCTCTCAGACTCGGTCGTCACGGAAGTCAGGAATCACTTCGGGTCGGCCGTTTGCAAGAACGTCATTCCTCGCGCGGTCCGCATCTCGGAGGCACCGTCCTTTGGTGAGCCGATAACGGTGCACGACCCGACGTCTCGCGGGGCAATCGCATATCGAGAACTCGCCAAGGAGGTCAGTGATGTCTCGGGCTAGTGGACTGGGACGCGGTCTCGGTTCCCTCATTCCGCCAAGGAGTACGACAGACGAGTCCGTGTTCCAGGAGATACCCCTCAGCCAGATAAGACCGAACCAGCACCAGCCACGGAAGTCCTTCGACGAGGAGGCTATGTCGGCGCTGGTCGACTCGATCCGTGTCGTTGGCATCTTGCAGCCGGTCCTCGTGAGAGAAGTTGCCTCTGGCGAGTTCGAGCTCATCGCCGGCGAGCGTCGCTATCGAGCTGCTCGTCGCGCCGGATTGGCGAGCGTGCCAGCTCTGGTGAAAGGCGCTGACGACGCTTCGAGCCTCGAGCAAGCTCTTGTCGAGAACGTCCACCGCGAGAACTTGAACCCGCTCGACGAAGCCGGCGCCTACCAGCAACTCATCGAGGACTTTGGGCTTACTCACGAGGATGTGGGACGCCGTGTGGGTCGCAGCAGAGTGGCGGTCACGAACGCTCTCAGGCTCTTCCAACTGCCCCCCTCGGTGCAACGACTGGTACGAGACGGCCTCTTGAATGCCGGTCACGCCCGAGCGTTGCTCGGTACGCCAGACCGGGCTCTGCAAGAGAGACTTGCGACAACCGCGGCCGAACAGGGCCTTTCTGTCCGGGCGGTCGAAGATCTCGTGCGCACCCATACGAGAGAGCGCGAGAGCGAGGACACCGGCTCGACTGTCGAGAGTGGTACGGACGAGGAACCACGACCGGAACCAGGTGCCGGAGGACCGGTATCCGCCCTCAGGCCACCAGGAGTTCTCGACCTCGAGGAGCTGCTGGGCAACCATCTCAGCACGAGAGTTCGCATCGACATGGGTGGTCGACATGGGAGGGTCCTGATCGAGTTCGCCAACCTCGACGATCTGGAACGCATCTACCGTGTCATCATCGGAACCGAGCAGGCCGTGCCCGCCGGCGACGTGCCCGGCGACAAGCCCGGCTAGTGCTGGTAGCGACAAGAGTCCTGAGATCTCTCACCTGAGGTCTCTCAGGCTCAGGCGGTGCCTCACGGTGAGATTTGCTGGTCTTGACCTGTGCTCCACCTTCATCCACAACCTGTGCATGAGACTGTGGACTAACTAGTCCAGCTGAATAACACCAGGTCAGACCCACTCCTTCTCGAGCCACTCCGTGAGAGACTCGGAGATGGCCGAGGCGAGATCGGCGACTTTCATGGTCACGAGGGTGGGACTCCCGAGCTCGACGACCACTGCTGGCATCCTCGTGCGACGAAGCACCGGAAGGGCCATGCCGTCGATCCCGTCCACTGCAAGTTCGAGCGCTTCGGCGGTGTGGCCGCAGATCAGCTCGGCCAGGTGCCGGCTCGCCTCGGACTCGTAGCGGTAGCCGTGGTAATAGATCGTCCGTACTCCCCGGCAGGCCGGCTCGAGCCGGAGCCCGACGTAACAGTCCGCCGAGGCAGTGTTGGCCTGCGCGGCGTGCTCGGCCTCGTCGGGGTGGTGAATCGTCACGCAGCGCGCTCCGGCGGCGGTGAGAGAGCGAACGAGCGCCGCGGTGCCCACTTGGAAACCGCCCTGCTCACCCACCGCGATGGTGCGACCCTGCAAGGTGCCGGCGTCTCTCAAGCGGAGCTTCTCCCGGACCGGCGTGACTAGGTCCTCGCCTCCGCGCCGTGTCGACAGTCGCGACAGCTCGCCCAAAGTGCGCGGTCCGCAGATGCCGTCGCTCGCGATGCCGATGTTGTGCTGGAAATCGGCTAGGGCCGTAGCGGTGTTGTCGCCGAATATGCCGTCCACGCGGCCAGGATCGAAACCGAGGATTGACAGCCGGCGCTGCAGTGCCGCCACGTCGTCGCCGTGAAGCATTGGGCTCCGGCGGTAGAGGAGGCGATCGCCCAGCTGGAAGCCCGCCTCCACCAGCGAGGACCACGTGTACGGCCCGCAGACCCCCTCGACTGGCAAGCCTCTCGCAGCCTGGAAGAGCTCGACCGCCCTCCGCGTCGCCTCCCCGAAGACACCCTTCGAGTCCGCCTCGACGCTGTAGCCGAGCTGGTCGAGCCGCTGCTGCAGATCAGCAACCCCAGCCCCGCAGTCGCCAAGGGCAAAGGGGAGGTCTTCAGCCCATCCGCTTGCGTGCTCGGCGGCGGGCACGGGCGGGTCGTCCGGCATCCGCCACATGCTAAGGCGCCGCCGCTCCCTTTGAGCTCCGGGCCTTTCTGGGAGGCGAGAGCCGGCGACGCCGGTCCGTTCAGCAGCCACACGCTCCAGAGATATTGGCATTTGACTGCCAATAGATGACCGGTCGGGCCGGCAGCTCTCACTCACCAGCTCCGCACAGGTGGTCCTACGCCACGCGGCCGGCAACGCCGGATACTCGGGACCGGTCCGCTTCAGGGACGTGTCCATCCCTACTCCCTCGCCCCTCGCCCCTCGAGGGGGTGTCAGGCAATATGAGGCTCGAACTCCGAGAGGATCTGGTTCTTCGAGCGTGCCCCGACGATGCGGCTCGCCGGCTCGCCGTCTTTGAAGAGAAGCAGCGTGGGAATGGACATGACGCCAAAGCGCTGGGCCGTTCTCGGATTGTCGTCCACGTTCAGCTTGGCGACCTTCAGCCTCCCTTCCTTGTCGTCTGCGATCTCCTCCAGAACAGGAGCGACGATCTTGCAGGGCCCGCACCATTCCGCCCAGAAGTCGACGAGCACGGGCATGCTGGCCGCCGTCACTTCCTCGTCGAAGGTGTCGTCGCTTACGGTGATGATGTTTTCGGCCATCTCTGGTCCTCCTTGTCGAAAGTCGAGGGTCGAAGGTCGCCCTCCGGGTTCCTCAGGCGGCTCAGGTCTCGCCGAGCGAAGCGAGGTATCTCTCGGCATCGATGGCTGCCATGCACCCCGAGCCCGCAGCCGTGACTGCCTGCCTGTAGACGTGGTCCTGGACGTCGCCACAGGCAAAGACACCGGCGACGGCGGTCGCAGTGCCGGGGCCCGCCTTCAGGTACCCGAGCTCGTCCATCTCGAGCTGGCCTCTGAAGAGCCCTGTGTTCGGCTCGTGGCCGATCGCCACGAAGAGTCCGTCGACTGCGAGCACAGACTCGTTGCCTGTCACGACGTCGCGCAGGGCGACGCCGTTCACGCGGTCGTCGCCGAGCACGTCTGTGACGACCGAGTCCCAGACAAAGGCGATCTTCTCGTTCTTGAACGCCCGGTCCTGCATGATCTTTGACGCCCGGAGCTCCTTGCGGCGATGGATGATCGTGACCGACTCGCCGAACTTGGTGAGGAAGAGTGCCTCCTCGAGAGCCGAGTCACCCCCACCAACCACGGCGATCCGCCTGTCCTTGAAGAAGAAACCGTCGCATGTCGCGCAAGTGGACACCCCGCGACCGAGAAGGCGTGCTTCATTCGGCAGGTTGAGCATGAGAGAGCGTGCCCCGGTGGCGACTATGAGCGAGCGGGTCGTCACGTCCGGCTCACCACCGTCCCGGTCGTCGACCCAGATGGCTATCGGCGAGCGCGAGAGGTCCACCCTGCTCGCCTTCTTCGTGACGATCTCCGCCCCAAAGCGTTCTGCCTGCTCTCGCATGTCCGTCATCAACTGCGGTCCCTGCACTCCGGTCGGGAAGCCCGGATAGTTCTCGACCTCAGTGGTCAGCATGAGCTGGCCACCGGGTTGGTCGCTCGTGGAGGAGGGTTCGCCCTCTACGACGAGGGGGCGCAGGTTTGCCCGGGCGGTGTAGACGGCGGCTGTGAGCCCGGCCGGCCCGGATCCGAGGATGACGACGTCTCTTGTGGTAACAGCTTCCATATCTGCCTCGTCGGTGGGTCAGCCGCTCTAGTTGCGGCGGTGACGCATCCTTGTGAGCAACAGTCCGGCGACCCAGAAGATTCCGGCGAGGACGAGATAGCTTGCCCAGACGCGGGTGCGGAACACGGGCACTTCGGTGTCGAGCACCCGAAGGGCAAAGACGGCCAAGAGGACGAGGAGAAGGAGGGCGACGGCACCGGCGAGCACGGCGAAGATGAGGTAACGGACGCCCTTCGTGATAGGGCGGACGGCGCGGTCACGAACGAGAGAGACCGCCTCCTCCACCTTTCCCGCCGCCTGTGACGGCCAGTCCCGGCCGTGGCCGGCGCCCATCGGCGTGGAGTCACTACCGGCAGCGCCACCTCGCTCCGTCGCGAAAGTGGCGGTGCGTGCTCCGTCCTCGCTGTCGGGAGGCATGGCAGCAGGTTACTGCCCGAGCTCGAAGCAGACGCCAATCGACGCCGGCCCCGAATGAGTGCCGATCACCGGGCCGATGTTCGTGACGATGATCTCGCTTCGCGCGAAGCTCTCCGCGATCAACTCGACGAAGTATTCGAGGTCGGGAGCAAGGGCATGGATCACCGCGAGCCGCCTGATCGCTCCGGCCTCTTTCACCTTCCCGGCGAGGTACTGGAGCGACCTCCTCCTCGTGCGTTGCCGTGATTCCGGCTCGACGATTCCGTCGCGGACCTCGATGACGGGCTTGATCGACAATAGCGAACCGAGGAACGCCTGGGCACCGCCGATGCGGCCTCCCTTGCGCAGGTTCTCGAGCGTATCGAGGGTGCCGTACACGCGAGTGCGCCCGAGGGCGCTGCGTACGGCTCTCTCCGTGTCGGCGAGGTCGCCACCTGCCTCGGCAGCTTCGAGACCCGCCAGCACGGCGATGCCCTCTCCCATGCTGGCCGAACAAGAGTCAATCACCGTCACGGGAAAGTCTCCCGCCATCGACTCGGCGGCAGTGACTGCGGCCTGGTAGGTGGCCGAGAGCTTCGAGGACATGGTGACGCACACGGCGCCGCCCGCACCCGAGCTTGCTGCTTCTCTGAAGGCGCCCTGGAAAGCTCCGGGAGAAGGAGCCGAGGTCTCGGGTAGGACGTCGCTCTTGGAGCATTGGCGCCAGAACTCCTCCGCATCCCAGTCTCTCGTGACCTCCGGCCCGAGATCCCCGAGCCGAACATCGAGATTGACGATCCCCACGCCTCGGGCCTTGAGACATGCCGCATCGAGATCGGCACCGCTGTCGGTCACCAGCCGGATCCCTGTCATCACGCCCCCTTTCCCATGATGCGCCGGCGCCTTCCCGAAGTCTGCCAGTCCAGCAGCCTCGCCGCGAAGGCCGCCCCGACTGTGTACACGACGACACCGACACCGACACCGGCGACGACGCGCTCGACAAGGCCGATGCCGTGGTTGGTGCCGACGAGAACGGCGGTAAAGGCGACGACGATCCCCATGACGAGAGAGAGGGCGAGGGACCGGGCGACGAACCGTGCCGTCGTCATCCCTCCAAGCCCGCCCATCTTCGCCCGCACTACGGCGAGGGCGGCGATGGCGGCAGCCGAGTAGGCGACGGTGAGGGCGAGGGCGAGCCCCCGTGGTCCGAGGGCGTCGGTGAGGACGAAGGCGAGCACGATGTTCGTACCGTTCTCGAAGATGTAGAGGAAGAAGGCGGTCCGTGTGTCGCGCATCGCCTGCAGGGCGGTGATGGCGAGGAGGTAGGCGCAGTACCCAGGAAGCCCGACGGCGAGGAGAGCCAGCATCTGTGCGGTGAGGGAGGCGCCCGAGCTGCTGGCGGCGCCGTGATGGATGATGAGGGCCATTATCGGCCCGGCGAGCACGAGGTAGCCGACGGTCGCGGGCCAGATCCCGGCCATGATCCGCTGCATCCCGACTCCGAAGTGGCGCGCCATCCCTGCACGGTCCCGCTGCGACCAGCAGTGAGCCATCTCGGGCGTCACCGTGCTCATGACGGACACGGCGATCATGCCGAAGGGCAGCTGGAAGAAGGTGAAGGCGTAGGTGTACGCCGTGGCGGCACCGGTGTCCCCGCCGAAGTGGACGGCGAGGGCGAGGGTGACGAAGAGGGCGATCTGGTTCGCGATCACGAAGCCGAGCGTCCAGCCCGAGAGGGAGATGATCTCGCGAATCCCGTCGTCGTGCGGGGCCCAGCGGAACCGGATCCGGATTCCGGACCTGAACGTGGCCGGTATGAGGGCGATCGCCTGCACGATCACGCCTGCTGTCGTGCCGAGGCCGAGGAGCAGGATGAGCCCGGTCGAGTGCTCGACGCCCGTGACGGTGGGGTGCTGGTCGGCGACGTGAAACTCGATCAGGACGGCAATTGCCACCAGGTTGTTCAGCACCGGTACGTAGGCCGGGAGAGCGAAGCGCCGCACGGTGCTCAAGACGGCCGTCATGAGTGAGATGGCGCCATAGGCGAGCAGTTGCAAGGCAAAGAGGCGCAGGAGCTCTGTCGCCACCTGGCGTTCTGCTCCGATGTGGCTGACATGGGTGGCGGCTGTGTAGAGGTCGACGATGTAGGGGGCACCGGCGGCGAAGAGCACGGTTGCGACCACGAGGACAGCGCACGCCAGGGTGACGACGGCAGAGATCGTCTCGACAGCCTCGCCTTCGGACCGATGCGCCAGCCTGTCGACGAACAAAGGGACGAAGGTGGCAGACAGCACGCCGCCGAGCACCAGGTCGTGGATGATGTTGGGGGTGTTGTTGGCCAGGTTGAAGGCGTCGGAGAGGTGGTTGTAGCCGAGGGCGTAGGCGGCGGCGAGGAGACGGACGAGGCCGGTGACTCGCGAGAGGAAAGTACCGCCCACCATGACGGCAGCCGACCGGCCGACCCGGCTCGTGCTGTGAGGGGCGGCCCGCGAAGCTACGGTGTCGCGGCTGCCGGTCCCGCCTCCTGCCGGAGAGGAGGGGGCGCTTGTCGCGGCCGCCGCCTTGGCGTCCGCCCGGGCGAGCTCGTCGACGCTCGAGCGCTCCCGCAGGGTGAAGCTTCTGAAGGAGGTGCGGGAAGCCGCACCTCGCGAGCTACGTCTGCTCACGTTGCCGCCGGGCGTGCGCTGTCGTCGAGGGAGGAGGTACCGCTGCGGCCTCGCTTCCGCCGGCGCTTCAAGGCCGAGCGTGACCACCAGAGAAGAAGAAACGCTCCCGCCCCTGCGGTGAGCCCCACTGCAACGCCGGAGATCGCCGTCGAGCGGATGAGGAGCCTGCCGGTCCCGAGCGACACCCCGACGGCCGCAGTGGTGACACGCAGCACGAGGGGAAAGTCGCCCGAGGTGCGAGCCTTCAACTGGATCTCGACAGTGTTGTTCCTCGGCTCCAGCACTACTTGGAACATCTTGTGCCGGAAACTGAGCTCGGGGCTCGGGCTCGAGAGCCAGAGCTTCACGTGGAGCGGCGTCGTCGCCCTCGAGTAGATGGAGACGGGGACGCGGGCGCTCAGCGAAGTGACCGTGATCGTGCGGCCGATGGGGAGGGATATCTTCGTCCCGAGAGTGCCGAGACGCTTGGTCACGGGTGTGAGGTAAGCCTGCCGCTCCGCAAGCGTGAGCCCTGCGCTCTCCGACAGGAGGAGCAGGTGGTTGAGCTCGTTGACGAGCGAGGGGTCCTTCGGCACGAGCGAGCTGAGGGCCCCGAGCCCTGTACGGGCGGTCCGTATCGCCGCTCCCGGGAGGTTGTCGTCGCTTGGAATGGTTGCGTGCAGCTTGCGGAAGAGAAGCGGAGGCTCCGCCGAGCCCGGCGGCACCTGTGAGAAGAGCTGCGACTGGGTCACCGTCTTTATGACCCGGCTCGAGGCGAGCCCGTTCATCACGACCGAGAGGAACTGCGTGCTCGGGTGCCACCCGGCCGGCGCGAGGAGGCTTACGCCGCGGATCTCTTCAGGAGCGGCGAAGTAGAGATCGGCGAGGTCCGCAAGCAGCTGGTTCGCCCGCAGCACGGGGTTCGCGCCCGACTCCAGGTGCTGCTCGAGGTAGTAGTCGGAGGCGTCGGCGACGATGCTCGTACCTTTCACCAGGAAAGGAGCCCAGGCAGGGAACTCCCAGTCCGCCGGTGGCGCCTCCACGCTGTTGCTCGGGACGACGATATGGCTGACGCCGTCGCTCTCGAGCAGGCTGGCGGCGCGGCTCCCGAGCGCCGTGGTGGCGGCGAACTCGCCTTTCGCGGTGGCGATGCCGGCGGCCGCGTCGGTGCGTCTTGCCGCCGCGAATTGGTCTTGCAGCTCGCCGGCCAAGTTGGCTCCGGCGACTCCGGCGACGTCGACGGGCGTGAACGTCTCCGACTCGATCTGGGCGTTGGACAGCCCCGCGAGGCGCCTCAGGGCGACCAAGGCGTTTCGGTCTGCAGTTGCCGTGCGTCTGCCGCCGCTCGCCGCCTGTCCGCTGGCGGGCGTCTTGCCAGAGGTGGTGGTCGAGCGACCGGCTCCGCTCTCGAGCGCCTCCACCAACTGCGGGTAGAGGGCGATCGAGACCGAGACGGATGGGTTTGCGGAGAGGGCTGCCTCGAGCTCGGAGATCTCGACCCTGTCGGCTCGCGCCGGTGCGGCCCGCCCCTTGGGCGATGTCGCCGGCGCCGTACCGACGGGCAGCACCCAGGCGAAGCGGAGGGGGGAGGACGCCTCGTTCGGGGCGAGGACGAGGTAGGTCATGAAGCTCGATAGCGTGGCGGCGTTCTCGACGTCTTCGAGCGACACCTGCAAGGGGTAGACGCCGGGGCAGGAGGTCGTGCAGGGGATGGAGAGGAGAGCGCCGTCTCTCGGTGCCGATCGCGCCCTGCCCGGCAGGCCGGGTGCCGAGACCGGGAGGTCCATCGTCGCCTCACCCGCGGCGTCGAGGAGGCCCTTGTTCGTGAGGGGCAGGAGTGCCGGTTGGTCGATCGGCGTAAAGCCAGCCGTGTCTCCCGTCAAGCTCTCTTCGAAGTAGGACCTGTCGGTCGCCTGCGACCAGAGAGTCACGGAGAGCCCGAGATCGGCGCGCGGGACGTCGGAGGTCACCGAGACCGTGAGGTGAATGCCAGCGGTGCTCGTCACCCAGGGAGTCTGCTCGGTGAGCGTGATGGCGCCAGAGGGGCTGCCGGACGCTGCGGCCGCCGAGGCTGGTACCCGGAACGACAACCCTGCCGCCGCACAGGAGAGGATCAGCAACGACCCCGCGGCGACGTAGATGCTCCCCGCTCGTGGACGTGACCGAATCACCCGAGCCTACCCAGCACTACCCTGGCAGAGGTGACGATCCTGCTTGCGCGTCACGGAGCCTTGGCCGAGCACGACACCGGCCGGCGCCACCCCGAGTCGGCCGAGCGTCTGCGAGCCGTCCTGAGCGGCGCCGGCGGCGCCGCGGTGGCCGAGGATCTCGTCGCCTTCGAGCCGGCGCCGGCGGGGCGCGACACCCTCGAGCGGGTGCACACACCTCGCTACGTGGGTGCCCTCGAGCAGCTTTGCCGGAGCGGAGGCGGCCGCCTCGACCCCGACACCGTTGCTGCTCCGGGGTCCTTCCAGGCGGCACTGATCAGTGCCGGTGCCGGCCTCGAGGCGGCGCGGCGGCTGCGGGCGGGTCAGGCCGGAGCGGCGTTTCTCGCGCTGCGCCCTCCAGGGCACCATGCTCTGGCGGGCAGGGCGATGGGTTTCTGCTTGTTCAACAACGTCGCCGTCACGGCCCGGGCGCTCGCCGACGGAGGCGAGCGGGTGCTCGTCGTCGACTGGGACGCCCACCACGGCAACGGCACCCAGGAGATCTTCTGGGAGGATCCGCAGGTGGCCTATGTGTCGTTGCATCAATACCCCTTCTATCCGGGCACCGGCGCCGCCACCGAGATGGGGGAGGGCCCGGGGCTCGGAGCCACCGTGAACGTCCCGATGCCCGCAGGTGCGAGCGGGGAAGCCTACAGGCGTGCCTTCGAGGAGGTCATCGTGCCCTTCGCCGAGCGCTTCTCGCCTCACTGGGTGCTCATCTCGGCCGGGTTCGACGCCCACCGCGCCGACCCGTTGACGAACATGAGCCTCACCTCGGGGGACTTTGCAGATCTGACGAGGCGCACGGTCGCGCTGGCACCACCTGCTCGCTGCATCGCCTTTCTCGAAGGGGGCTACGACCTCACCGCCCTCGAGCTCTCGGTTCGTGCCTGCATCGACGCCCTCGGCGGTGTCTTCACCCGGCCTGAGCCGATGAGCAGCCCCCAGGTCGCCGACGAGCTGGCCGGAACTATCGTCTCGGAGGTGCGTACCCTCCACCTCGCCGAGGCGTGAGGCAAGCGGCCCCGCGCCATGTGGAGGCGAACGTAGACAGCTCGCCGGGTGCAAGTACCCTCGCATGCGTGCTTCCCGAGCGGCTCCGTCCCGTCATCGAGCTCACGAGGCCCCTGGCGGATCGTTTCGCTGCCAAGGGCCACAAGCTGTACCTCGTCGGCGGGACGGTTCGCGACGCCATCGCCGGCCGCCCGGGAGGGATCACCTCGGGCGAGTCCGAGGTCGACATCGACCTCACGACCGACGCAGTCCCCGAGGAGATACAGCGGCTCGTCGAAGAGATCGCCAGGACGGTCTGGACGCAAGGTAAGCGATTCGGCACCATCGGTGCTCTCGTCGCCGGTCGTCGCCTCGAGGTGACGACACACCGCCGGGACGCCTACGAGCATGAGTCGCGCAAGCCGGCGGTCGAGTTCGGCAAGGACATCGTCGCCGATCTTGCGCGGCGGGACTTCACCGTGAACGCCATGGCGCTCTCGCTCCCTGATCTCACCCTCGTCGACCCTTACGGTGGCCTCGAGGACCTCGCCCAGCGACGCTTGCGCACCCCGCTCGACCCGGTCACCTCTTTCTCGGACGATCCGCTGCGGATGATGAGGGCTGCGCGCTTTCTCGCCGGCTACGGCCTCGATCCCGACAGCGCACTGACAGAAGCGGTCGGCGACATGCGCGAGCGTCTGGCCATCGTCTCGGCCGAGCGGGTGCGCGACGAGCTCGACAAGCTTCTCTCGCTTCCCAAGCCCTCCCCCGGGCTGTGGTTCCTCGTCCGTTCCGGCCTTGCCGGCGAGTTCCTTCCCGAGCTCCCGTCACTCGCCCTCGAACAGGATCCCGTCCACCGGCACAAGGATGTCCTCGCCCATACGATCGCCGTAGTAGAGAAGGTGAGCCCGGAGAGGATCCTTCGTCTCGCCGCCCTCTTCCACGACGTCGGCAAGCCGAAGACGCGCTCCGTCGGCCCCGAGGGCGTGAGCTTCCGTCACCACGACGTCGTGGGAGCGAGGATGGCACGCGAGCGGCTGCGAGCGCTCAGGTACCCGACAGAGGTCGTGGACGAGGTCAGTCGTCTCGTGGAGCTCCATCTCAGGTTCCATACCTACAAGATGGGGTGGACAGACTCGGCCGTACGCCGCTATGCCATCGACGCGGGGCCTCTCTTGGACAAGCTCAACGAGCTCACGCGCTGCGACTGCACGACGAGAAACGCAGCCCGTGCGAAGGAGCTCGCCGCCAACATGGACGAGCTCGAGCGCAGGTTGGCGGAGCTCCGCGAGAAGGAGGCGCTCGACTCCCTTCGCCCGGAGCTCGACGGCAACGCGATCATGGAGGCGCTGTCGATTCCTCCCGGGCCCGAAGTCGGTCGGGCAGTCGAGTTCCTAATGGGAATACGCCTCGAGGAGGGGATTATCGGCCAGGACGCCGCCCTCTCGCGTCTCCACTCCTGGTGGAAGGAGCAGCATCCATGAGAACGCGCAACCGCCCCCTGTCCTCGAGGGCCGTTCCGGCCGTTCTGATCGGCCTGGGCGTCGTGGCGTTGCCCGGTATAGCTGCCACACCGGTGCCCTCGCGGCCGGCGATGACGAGGTTCGGCCCTGCGCCCGAGCTCCCGAGCGATGCCCGCGCCGTCGGGCCGATGGCGCCGGCACGGGTCATGCAGCTCGGAATCGCCCTCAAGCCGCGTGCCCCGGCCGCCCTGGAGCGCTTTGCCACCTCTGTCTCGACTCCCGGCACACCGGACTACGGCGACCATCTCACCCCACGGACGTTCGCCGCCCGTTTCGGCCCCACGGGAGCAAACGTCCTCGCCGTCGAAAGTTCCCTCGCGGCCGAGGGCTTTCACGTCGGGTCGCTCACCGGGAACCACTTGCTCCTTCACGTCTCCGCCCCGGTCGCGACCGTCCAGCGGGCGATGGGCGTGCACGTGATGGCCTACTCACTGAAGGGCGGGCGAGCGGGGTGGGCCGCCACCTCGGCCCCGTTGCTGCCGAGAGCTGCGGCAGCCTCCGTCGCGGCGGTCCTCGGGCTCGATCAGGTCGTCTCCTTCGAGCCGCTCCTCGGCCATGAGCAGTCTCGTCCCCACCGGCGCCCGTCCGCCGCCAGCCGATCTGCCACCGCGACAGGACCGTCGCCTCCCGTGGCTCCCGGAGCAGCCAGCGCCTGTAGGGCCGCCGTCAACGGCGCCCAGTCCGCCGGGGGGTGGACCGACAACGAGATCGCCAAAGCCTACGGTCTCGACGGCCTCTATCGCGAGGGGGACCTCGGCCAGGGTGAGACCATCGCCCTCTTCGAGCTCGAGCCCTTCGTGAAAAGCGACATCCGTACCTTCGACAAGTGCTACTTCGGAAAGAGCCACACCGACGAGATCAAGCGGGTGCTCGTCGACGGTGGGTCCGGGAGCGGTCCGGGAGAGGGAGAGGCCGTCCTCGACGTCGAGAACATCTCCGCAGTCGCGCCGGACGCCCACATCCTCGTCTACAACGCCCCCCAGAACGAGTACGGCAACATCTACGCCAGCACGGACGAGTACGAGACGATCGTCAGCCAGGACAGGGCGAACATCATCTCCACCAGCTGGGGACTTTGCGAGCCGGCTCTTAACGCCTACGCGCCGGGCACCCTCGAGGTGGAGGACTATCTCTTCGAGGAGGCGGCGGCGCAGGGCGAGTCGGTGTTCGCGGCGGCCGGGGACGACGGCTCGGACGACTGCTCCTACAACTCGCCGACACCGGTGGCTCCCGACCTTTCTGTCGACGACCCGGCGAGCGAGCCCTTCGTGATCGGTGCGGGCGGCACTTCGCTCCTCACGGACAGCGAGCCGCCCTCCGAGGTCGTGTGGAACGACGGCTCCCACGGCGGCGGCGGTGGTGGAGGCATCTCGAGCACCTGGCCGAGCCCGGCCTGGCAGGCGGACTCGGGCGTGAAGGGAGTCGTCAACTCCTACTCGAAGAACCCCGCCTACGACTTCTGTGGCGCCACGGGGGTGACGAGCTCGGCCCCTCCCTGCCGCGAGGTGCCCGACGTCACCCTGGACGCCGACGAGTACCGGGGTCCGAGCGTGTACATGGCGAGCTACGGCGGCTGGACCACTTTCGGCGGGACCTCGTCTTCGGCGCCGATGTGGGCTGCCATCGTGGCGGAGATCGCCTCCTCCGCCTCGTGCAGCGCCCTTCCCAAGGCGGACGCCTCCCGCCAGCGCGATCTCGGTTTCGTCGCGCCCGGGCTCTACGAGGTGGCGGCAGACCCCGCCACCTACAAGAGCTCGTTCAACGACATCACGAGGGGCACGAACGACATCTACGACCTCGGCAAGGGCTACTCGGCGACTCCTGGCTACGACCTCGCCTCCGGGCTCGGGTCGCCCATAGTCACCGGGCCCTCGGGGCAGCCAGGGCTTGCCGCCGCCCTCTGCCAGGTGCTCGGGGGCACGAGGGCCACGGGCAGAGGCGGCGTTACCGTCGCCGGGCTCGATCCGAGCTACGGATCCTCGGAGGGGGGGACGAAGGTCGTCGTGACCGGTTCCGGTTTCGCACCGGGGAAGGTCGTGGTCGACTTCGGCAGCCGTCCCGCCTCTGCCGTCGACGTCGAGTCAGCCACCACCCTGACGGCTGTCGTGCCATCGGCTCCTACGCCTCCGGGCAGCATCGGAGAGCCCGGCGGTCCTGTTGACGTCACGGTCACCGTCGGGAGCAGCGCGACGAGGACGAGCCCCCCAGGCCCCGAGGCCGTCTTCGACTACCTTCCCACCGAGTCGGGTACCACTGTGCCAGCCGTGCGAGGGCTCGGTCCCTACGGCGGCCCTGTCTCCGGCGGCAACGTCGTGAGGATCTACGGCAGTGGCTTCAAGACGCTCGGGCCCGTCACCTCGGTCACCTTCGGCTCGGTCGCTGCGACCCACGTCCGTGTCGTGAGCAATCTGCTCCTTACGGCCGTCGTCCCGCCCGAGTCTGCGGCGACGTCGTGCGCGACCGGGCGAGGCTTCTCTCCGTCCAACGACTGCCAGGTGGAGGTCGTCGTGAAGACGGCAGGCGGGACGAGCCCGACGACCCGCATCCTTCCCGCCTACACCGGGCCCGCCGTCGAGGGAGGAAACGGGATCCTCGAGCCGGCGCCCGGTACCGAGGTGACCCCTGCACCGACCGAGTACGACTACGCCCCGCGCCCGGTGATCAAGTCGATCAGCCCCGACCCGGCCGACCCGAGCGGCGACCGGCCGATCGTGATAAAGGGGAGCGGCTTCAACCTCCTCACGTTCGAGTGGGTTGACTTCGGCCGGAGCGACGTCTACGCGAACGAGCAGTCGCTGCTCCAGTCGATCAGCCCGGACGAGATCGTGATGGACCCTCCTGGCCTCTCGTCTGGCTTGGTCGGCCCGAATCCCGTACCCCTGGCGGGAGGAGTGAGCGTTCAGAGCCTGGGAGGGCTCTCGAGAAC
>JASHRK010000334.1 GCA_030037405.1 Acidimicrobiales bacterium
GCCTCGTCCCATTCGCCCGTCTCGAAGAGCGCACCGGCCGTGGAACCGACGAACTGCAGTTCCCAGGCACGGTCACCTACTCGCCGGGCGAGATCGCAGGCACGACTTGCAATCTCATGGATCTCACGGAAGTCGTCTTGGCTCTCCAGTGCCACCATGAGGTTGTTGTAGGCGCGCAAGGCGGCCGCGCTGAGGTCGTGCTCGAGAGCCACGGCGAGCGCCCGCTCGAGGAGGACTCGGCTCTCGTCTATACGGCCGCGGCGCTGGAGGCAGATCGCCCTGTTGTTGAGCGCCTCGGAGTAGACCTCCGGCAGCTGGAGCTGCTCGGCCAGCTCGAGGGCTTCCTCTATGAGAGGGAGCGCTTCGCCGAGGCGGCCCGCGAGAGCCAGGAACCTTCCCAGCTGGGCTGTCACTCGGGCGAGCTCGGGGTCAGGCTCGCCGCCCGACATGGCGGCTCGGGCCTTCGTGAGACGCCCGATGGCAGGTTCCAGGTGGTAGCGGAAGCCCTCGACTCCTGCCAGACGGGCCTGGCAGCGGGCGGCGGCGTGGCGGTGGCCCGCCTCCTCGAAGAGGCGCGTCGCCTGGTCGTAGAGCTGCTCGGCCTCGTCAGCCTCACCTCTCAGCTCCGCCATCTGAGCGGAGCGCTCGGTGAGCTCGGCCCGCTCCAGGAGCGATTCGCTCAAGGAGGACGCCTGCTCGAAGTAGGCCTGCGCCTCCTTGCCGGCCGCAAGGGAGGCGGCACGCTCCCCCGCCCGCACGAACATCGTCTGTGCCCGGTGGCGGATCGCCGGGGCGTCGTCCGCCCCCTCGTCGAGCAGGTAGGCGTGAAGCAGGTGAGAGGCGACGACCTCGACGATCTCCTCTTCGTCGCCGCCCCAGGCCGCTTCGAGGTAGGTCGCCGCTGCGAGGTGCTTCGTCTTGCGATCACGACGTGAGAGCGTCTCGTAGGCGACGGTGCGCGTGAGGTCTTGCAAGAAGCCGTACTGCCCGCGCTCTGAGGAACGGGGGTCGGTCTGCACGGACAGGACTTCCTTCGAGACGAGAGAAGAGAGGAGCTTTCCGAGCGCTTCCTCCTCGATGCCCGAGATCGTCGCGAGCGCCTGGGTCGTGAAGCTCTTCCCGAGAACCGAGGCGTCTTGGACGAGACGGCGTTCGTCGCCGGACATGCCGTCCAGGCGAGCGGCGATAAGGGCGTGCAGGGTCTCTGGCACCTCGAGGGCCTCGATCTCGCCCACGGGGCGGTAGACAGCGCCCTCCTGGACGAGCAGCCCACGATCAAGGAGCATCCGCACCGTCTCTACGGCATAGAGAGGCACGCCCTCGGCTCGCTCGAGGATCTTCGCCGTCAGCGATGCGGGAAGTCCCGGGGCGAAGCCGTCCAAGAGGGCGGCCATCTCGACGGGGGAGAGGGGCTCGAGGTAGATGGAGGTGGCGTTTCGTATCGAGGAGCTGAAGGCCGACCCGGGGCTGTCCGGCCGGGCGAGCGTCATCACGAAGAGCGGGTGGCTACGCGACTGCTCCAGCAGGCCCTCGAGGAACTCGAGGAGGGAGGGGTCGGCCCACTGCATGTCCTCGAAGATCATGAGGACGGGATCGTCGTCGGCGAGGCGCTCGAAGAAGAGGCGCCAGGCGGCGAAGAGCTCCTGGCGGTCCGAGCTGGCACGCTCTTCGAGCCCGACGAGCTGGGCCAGACGGGGCTCGACGAAACGCCGGTCCTCTGGGTCGGAGAGGTACTGGGCGACCACGGCCCTCAGCTTCTCGGTGGCGGAGCCCCGGTCCTCGCCCTCGAGGATGCCTGCCCGACCCCTCACCATCTCTGCGAGCGCCCAGTAGGTGACGCCGTCCCCGTAGGCGAGGCAGCGTCCCCTGTGCCAGAAGTAACCGGCCTTGAGCCCGTCCATGTACTTGAAGAACTCCCAGGCGAGGCGGGACTTGCCGATGCCTGCGATGCCCGTCACCTGGACGAGATGGGCCCGGCTCCCTTCGGAGGCGGCGTGGAGGAGCTCCTTTACGAGCTTCAGCTCCCGGTCCCGGCCCACGAAGGGCGGCTCGAGACCCTCAGACTTCATGAGGCCGCCCACGCCGGCGACGACACGAAGGGCACGGTAGAGGTTGACGGGCTCGTCCTTGCCTTTCAGCTCGTGGGGCCCGAGGTCGGCGTAGCTGACTGAGGCCTCTGTCGCACGCCTCGTCGTGTCTCCGACGAGGACGGTCCCGGGCTCCGCCGCCGACTGGATGCGCGAGGCGGTGTTGACGAGGTCTCCCGCCACCATGCCCTGCCCATTGGCGGAGAGGTTGACGGCGGCTTCCCCGGTGAGGACGCCTGCCCGGGCGGCAAGGCCGCCGGCGCCGGGCTCCTCCCCGAGAACGGCCACCGCCTCGACGAGGTCGAGCGCCGCCCGTACGGCTCGTTCTGCGTCGTCCTCCTGGGCTACGGGAGCCCCCCAGACGGCCATGACGGCGTCTCCGATGAACTTCTCGACGACGCCGCCGTAGCGGGCGACGAGGGAGCTGCAGGTGTCGAAGTAGCGAGAGAGCAGGTCGCGCACTTCTTCGGGGTCGCGGGACTGGGAGAGGGCGGTGAACCCGACGAGGTCGGCGAAGAGGACCGAGACGAGGCGGCGCTCGGCTGTGGCCGTAGGGGCGCTGGTCGTGAGCGTCGAGTCGGCACGAGCCACGCTTGGGGCCGCCGCCGACGCCGAGAGGGGGGCGCCGCATTCCGAGCAGAAACGTGCCCCTTCCAGAGTCACCGCCCCGCAGGACGCGCACGCCGGTGCCAAGAAGTGGCCACACTGGTGACAGAACTTGGCCCCTGTGGGGTTCTCAGATGTGCAGTTCGAGCAGACCACGGGCCAGCCCTAACCCTCCCCGGAGACTCGGGCACCGCGCTCGGCGATAGCCGTACTGGCAGGCATGCTATCTGCCAGGTCAGACGCACGCCCCATGCCGGAGCAGGGCTCGCTACCCCTGTTGAGTAGGCTCGTTTGCCACGATGATCTGTTCTGTCCCCCGGGCAACGGCGGTTCCCCGAGCATGAGCGTGCAGCTCGCTCGGTTCCGTGCGCTGTCGGCGGGCGAGATACTGAGCCAGACCTTCGAGGGGTACCGGCGCCTCTTCAGGCAGGTCGGCCCGCTCATGCTCATCTTGCTCCTGCCCGGGTACGTGCTGAACGCCGTCGTGCTCGGGATCGTCTGGTCCCCCGTGCTGAGCCACATCCACGAGGTGGTGCGCAACGGCGTGACGACGATCATCTACAACGGGCACGTGGGGCTCTCCTCCCGCATCGCCGTCAGTGCCGCCGTGCTCGTCGTCATGATCCTGCTCCAGCTGCTGGCGCAGGCGGCCATCGTCGTGCTCGTCGGCCAGGGCTACGTAGGGGGAGTGCCTGACTGGGCTTCCGCCCTACGGCTCGGCCTGAAAAGGGTGCTCGCCCTCATCTGGACGGCGTTTCTTCTCGGAGTGATGGTCGGCGCGGTCCTCTCGGTCGTCGGCTTGATCGTCGCCGTGCTGACCGATGATCACGCCGGAGGCGTCGGCACCGTGCTCGGGCTCCTTGGGTTCATCGGGTTCGTGTACGTCTGTGTCGGAACCTGCGTCGTCACCCCGGTCGTCGTGTTCGACGGGCAGCGAGGCTTGCAGGCGCTGAGGACGTCGTTCGGTCTCGTGCGCCATCGCTGGTGGGCCACCCTCGGGGTCCTGCTCGCCATCGTCCTCGTCGGCCTCGTGCTCTCGGTCGTCTTTCAGGGCATCGCAGGGGTGCTGGACGGTGCCGGCCACACGGGCTCGGTGGGCGTCGTGACCTCAGCCGTCCTCGACCTCGTGGTCGCTCCCCTCATCCCCCTTGCCATCGGCTTCATCTACTTCGACCTCCGCAACAGGCGCGAGGGCATCGACGTCGCCCTGGTCGCGGAGCGTGCTGGCGTACGACCGGGACCGACGGCGTTCCCTCCCGGTACCGTGGGCGAGCCCTGGGCGCCAGGGGGACGCTCCCGTCGGCAGTGGCAGCCGCCGGGACAGCAATGGCAGCCGCCGGGCCAACAGTGGCAGCCGCCGGGTCAACAGTGGCAGCCGCCGGGTCAACCCGGGCAGTGGCAGCCGCCGGGTCAACCCGGACAACCGGGCCAATGGGCGCCGCCGGGCCAACCCGGGCAGTGGCAGCCGCCGGGTCAACCCGGACAATCAGGACAGTGGGTACCGCCCGGCCACTGGCCCCCGCCGGGCCAATCGCCCGGTCAACCGCCCAGCCAAGCGCCCGGCCAGCCTGGGCTGCCCAACCAATGGCCCCCGCCCGGGCCTCCGACGGCCACGCCGCCTCCGACAGCCACGCCGCCTCCGACGGCCACGCCGCCTCCACCGGCACCTCCCCCGAGCTCGCCCCCAGCGCCCGGGGCCGGACGCGATGGGGGCCAGACACCGCCTTCAACCTGGCCGGCGATATCGCCGAAGCCGCGGCCGCCCCGGCCGGAGAGGGACGGGCCCGAGCCCTCCTGATCCGGGACTCTGGCGGCGCGCCCGTCTCGCCACACCTACTCTTATGGCAGTCGAGATGACGTAACGCTCGCGGCCGCAACGCCACTGACCTGAGACTTCGCTCCACTCGGTTGGCTCTCTCAAGAGAGAAATCAGTCCTGCCGATGTAAGCGTAAGGGAGCGAGGGGTATGGCGAAGACAGGTCACCTGACGAGACGACGTGGCCAGTGGGGCCGTGACAATCGGGTGTCTCCGATGCCATCGGTCCCCGTCGAGGTCACCGAGAGGACGACGACTTTTGGCAGGCTCGCTGTCGCCGTGACGCTTGTCGCCTGGGCTGGCTTCATCGTCGTCACCGTCGCCGAGCAGTTCGTCGACGGCCACGCCTGGAACCCCCGCTTCAAGTACGAGGCGATCCTCTACATGGTCATCATCACCCTGCTCACGATGTCGGCACTGTCGTACCTCGTGTCAAGGCTGGGTTTCTTTTATCGAACCCGTGCGCATCACCGCGCTCCGAGTGCCGCCCTCGACCAGCTGCTCGAGAAGGCTCCATCCCTCACCGTCCTTGTTCCCACCTACCAGGAGGAGCTGCGGGTCATCCGGATGACGCTCCTCTCGGCCGCGCTGCAGGACTACCCCGACCTAAGAGTCGTTCTCCTCATCGACGATCCTCCGAGCCCTCGCGACGGGCGGCGCCGGCGCCTCCTCGAGGGCGCGCGCTCGCTTCCGGCGGAGATCGAGGAGCTGCTCGCGGGCATCCTGTCTCGCCTGAACGAGCCGCTCGACCGCCTCGAGACCGCGGTGTCTGCCTCCAGGAAGGTGGGCGAGCCGGAGCTCCGAGACCTCGCCTCCCGCTATGAAGAGGCCGCCTGCTGGCTCGACGGCCTGGCCCGCTCAGAGGAGCAAGTCGACCACGCGGACAGTTTCTTTGCCGATCATGTCGTCCGGGCCCTCGGTTCCGATCTCGCCACCGTGGCGGCCGCTCTGAGGGAGGTCGCCAACAGCGGCGGCACGGCGAGCGGCCCGGCGAGTGGCCCGGCGAGCGGCCCGGCGAGCGGCCCGGCGGTAGAGCCGGATCGCTTCCTTGAGCTGTGCCACCGGCTGCGCCGCACCTTTACTGCAGAGATGTCGAGTTTCGAGCGGAAGCTGTACGAGTCGCTGTCGCACGATTCCAACAAGGCGATGAACCTGAACAGTTACATCGGGTTGATGGGCGGGTCGTATCGCGACGTCGTCTCGCCTGGTGGTCGAGCGCTCGTGCCGACTCCCGCCGACCAGTGCGACCTCGACGTCCCCAACCCTGACTACGTCCTGACGCTCGATGCCGACAGCCTCCTTCTCCCCGAGTACTGCGCTCGCATGGTGCACCTCTTGGAGCAGAGCGAGCACGCCGACGTGGCTGTCGCCCAGACTCCTTACAGCTCGTACCCGGGTGCCGGGACGCGGCTCGAGCGAATCGCCGG
>JASHRK010000335.1 GCA_030037405.1 Acidimicrobiales bacterium
CGAGGCGTACCTGTCTTTCCTCGTGGGCGACCGCAAGCCGGTCGCCCTGCCGGCCGGTGCCGAGGTGCTCGGGAGGGAGGAGGACTTCTTCGCCCATCCGGAGACGTACCTCGCCGGTCCCTCGCGCGCCGTCGAGGCTGACCTTACCCGCCGGGCCATCTCGCGCCGGGAGTTCGTCTCGGCGCACCTCGACACGCCCGGCCTTCCGGCAGGGCATGGCTTTGTTCGGAAGAACCTCGACGACGGGACGGCCTACGGCGTCTACGACTGGAGCGACGAGATCCGTTTCGTCCTTCTCGACACGACCAACCTCGACGGCCACTTCGACGGGAGCCTCGGCGATCGCCAGCTTCGTTGGCTCGAGGAACAGTTGGCCGAGGTGCATTCGAGCTACCTCTCAGATGACGGCCGCCTGGTCTCGACAGCCAACCGCGACCGCCTCGTCGTGCTCGCTTCCCACCACGGGCCTGCCTCGCTCACGAACCTTCGCTGTGAGGCCTACGGCCTCGAGGAGGATCACCCGAGGTGCACGGCGGATCA
The DNA here is from genome assembly GCA_030037405.1 of Acidimicrobiales bacterium. Lineage (GTDB taxonomy): Bacteria > Actinomycetota > Acidimicrobiia > Acidimicrobiales > Bog-793 > JOPF099. The sequence continues at coordinate 541 of JASHRK010000335.1, forward strand.
AGTGACAGGAGTGCTGGAACGATTCCCGAACGTCGTCCTCTGGCTGAGCGGTCATCGCCATGTCAACGACGTCGTCCTGCGCAAGGGCAGCCCAGACGGCTCTCCGGGCTTCTGGGACGTCGCCACGGCGGCGTTGGCGGACTGGCCCTGCCAGGCACGGCTCGTCGAGCTTCTCGCCAATCCTGACGGCACGCTCTCCATACTCTGCACGATGCTCGATCACCATGGGCCCGCTGAGCCGGTGTCGCCTGACGGGGCTGGCGCGGTGGAGTGGCTTGCCTCGCTCCACAGAGAGCTTGCTGCCAACGTTCCCGGTGCCGGGGCGGGAAGCTACTTCGAGGGAAGCTTGGTGGACCGGAACGTCGAGCTCGTCCTGCCCGCACCATCTTGGCTGGGGTGAGAGCTCGTGGATCTTCGTGTGTTCACAGAACCGCAGCAGGGCGCCTCTTACGAGCAGCTTCTCCGCGTGGCCCGGGCTGCCGAGCGATGCGGCTTTGGAGCGTTCTTCCGATCCGACCACTACTTGAAGATGGGTGACGTCAGCGGCCTTCCGGGGCCCACGGACGCCTGGACGACCCTTGCCGGTCTCGCACGGGACACGGTGAGCATCCGGCTCGGGACGCTGCTCAGCGCGGGGACGTTCCGCCATCCCGGTCCCCTCGCGATCACCGTGGCCCAGGTGGACGCCATGAGCGAAGGTCGCGTCGAGCTCGGCCTCGGAGCGGGTTGGTACCGGGAGGAGCACGAGGCTTACGGCATCCCGTTTCCCTCCATCACCGAACGTTTCGAACGTCTCGAGGAGCAGCTCGCGATCATCACGGGCCTGTGGCAGACCAAGCCGGGGTCGAGCTTCGACTTCTCGGGGAGGCACTATTCGCTCGCCGCCAGCCCGGCTCTCCCGAAGCCGCTGCAGTCTCCCCGACCGCCGGTGATCGTCGGGGGTGGGGGGAGGGTGCGAACGCCCCGCCTCGCAGCCCGTTTCGCCGACGAGTACAACGTTCCCTTCGCGTCGACCGAGGAGTGCTCGCGGCAGTACGACCTCGTCGATGCCGCCTGCGAGGAGCTCGGGCGCGACCCAGGCTCGATCACGCGATCCGTCGCCCTCGTCGTCTGCTGCGGCGCCGGTGAAGACGAGATGGCGAGGCGGGCTTCCCGCATCGGCAGGGAGCCCGGCGAGCTACGCGAGAACGGGCTTGCCGGATCGCCCCAGGAGGTCGTCGACAAGCTCGGCAGCTACCGGGCCGCCGGCGCGGTGAGGGTCTATCTCCAGGTGCTGGACCTCGACGACCTTGACCACCTCGAGCTCATAGCGAACGAGGTCATGCCGGCCGTCTCTTCCTTCTGACCGGGCCGTTGTTGCGCCCTACCTGAGAGCCGGAGGACCTTGTTGGGTAGCATGCGGGAGTCATGACGCGGTGCGCGGCTTGTGGGGCAGAGAGCGCCGAAGGTTACTCCTTCTGCCGGCGCTGTGGCGCGCCTCTCGGTAGCTCCTGTCCCGGATGCGGCGAGCCGGTCGAATCCGACGATCTCTTCTGCGGCCGGTGCGGGGCCGAGCTCGGCACGTCGACGGCACTCCCGGTAGTGCGGCAGGAGACTCAGCACGCCACTCAGCAGCTCGCTTCGCCCGACACGCAGCCGCTCGCGGAACGACGTGTCTGCTCCGTCCTCTTTGCAGACCTCGTCGGCTTCACGCCTCTCTCGGAGTCACGCGACCCAGAAGACGTAAGGGCGATCCTCTCGCGCTATTTCGAAGTGGCCCGGACCGTGATCACCCGGTACGGGGGAGTCGTCGAGAAGTTCATAGGGGACGCCGTCATGGCAGTCTGGGGCGCTCCCGTCGCGACCGAGGGCGACACCGAGCGTGCCGTGAGAGCAGCCCTCGAGCTGGTCAACGCCGTCGAGGCTCTCGGCGGTGAGGTCGGTGCCCCCGACCTCTCCGCCCGTGCAGGAGTCGTCACGGGCGAGGTCGCCGTGAGCATCGGGGCCCGCGGGGAGGGCATGGTCGCAGGGGACGCCGTCAACACCGCCTCGAGGGTCCAAGCCGTGGCAAGACGCGGCTCTGTCTTCGTGGACGAGGCGACGAAGTCCCTCTCGCAGAGCGCCATCTCCTTCGAGGACGAGGGTGCCCACGAGTTGAAGGGGAAGGAGTCGGCGCAACACCTCCACAGAGCGGTGCGGGTCCTCTCGCTCGTCGGGGGGAACCAGCGCTCCGACGGGCTGGAGGCTCCTTTCATCGGTCGCGAGCTCGAGCTGCGCAGCCTGAAGGACCTCTTCCATGCCTCGATGGAGCGGCGGGCTCCCCGGCTCCTCGTCGTCTCGGGGCCCGCCGGCGTCGGGAAGTCGCGGCTCGGTTGGGAGTTCGAGAAGTACCTCGACGGCCTTGCCGACACTGTGCTCTGGCACAGGGGCCGCTGCCTCTCCTACGGGGAGGGGGTCGCCTTCTGGGCGCTCTCCGAGATAGTCCGGCAGCGCTTCGGCATCGCCGAGGAGGACACGACGGAAGCAGCAGCGGCCAAGTTGCACGAGGGAATGGTGCGTTTCGTGCCGGACGAGCAGGAGCGAGAGTTCGTAGGTATCCGGCTCGCCCGGCTTCTCGGCGTCCCTTATGTCTCGGACACGAGGACGCCGCTCGGCAAAGAGGAGCTCTTCGCAGGCTGGCGCGTCTTCTTCGAGCGTCTCGCCCAGGTGGCACCCGTCGTCGTCCTCGTCGAGGACGCCCAGCACGCAGACGAGGGATTGCTCCAGTTCTTCGAGCACCTCATCGAGTGGTCGCGAGATCTCCCCATCTTCGCCCTCTTCTTCGCCCGTCCCGGCCTCGATCGCATCGACTCCGGCTTCGGGGTGGGCCGCAACCGCTCGAGCATCTCCCTCGACCGGCTCGACGACGCCTCCATGGCGAAGGTCGTGGACTCTCTCGTGCCGGGCATGCCCCCGCAGGCTCGCGAGGCGATCACGACCCATGCCCAGGGGATCCCCCTCTTCGCCCTCGAGACCGTCCGCTCCCTCATCGACAGGGGCGTGGTCGTCCGGGAGGGCGAGAGCTACCGCCTCGCGGGAGACATCGGCGACCTCGTCGTCCCGGACAGCCTGCACGCCCTGCTGGCTGCACGCCTCGACGCCCTCAGCGCCGAGGTGCGCTCTCTCGTGGCAGACGCCTCTGTTCTCGGCACCAGCTTCTCCAGGGATGCCCTGGTTGCCATCTCGACGAGAGACGCCGGCGAGGTCGAGGAAGGGCTCGAGGAGCTGCTGCGCAGAGACGTGCTCGAGGTCTTCACCGATCCGCTGTCGCCGCAGCGGGGCGCCTACCGCTTCGGCCAGGAGATGCTCCGGCAGGTGGCCTACCAGACGCTCTCCAGGAAAGACCGCAAGACTCGCCACCTCGCCGTCGCCGCCCATCTCCGGGCCGTCTTCGCCAACGACGGCGAGGAGATAGCGGAAGTCGTCGCCCGCCACTACCTGGACGCCCTCGCTGCCGGGCAGGAGGATGGCGACGCCGAGGCGAACACGGCCGAGGCACGTCACTTCCTCGTGCGGGCGGGTGAGCGAGCCGAGCGGTCGGGAGCTCCTCAGCGTGCCCAGGCGAGTTATGCGGAGGCTGCCGCCATCGCCGAGCCCGAGCAGGCCGCCGGGCTCTACGAACGAGCGTCGCTCGCGAGCCTGAACTACGGTGACCTCGAGACGGCC
>JASHRK010000336.1 GCA_030037405.1 Acidimicrobiales bacterium
GCCCCGCTCCTCTGCCTCGAGGAGCCGCTCGACGATGGAACGGAGCGCCCATGGATTCGACCGGGAGAAGAACTCCCTCGTCTCCGGGTCCGCCACGTAGGCGTCGGCCACACGCTCGTACATCCAGGGCTGGGCGACGTGGGCGGTGACGTCGTAGCCGAAGAGGTAGTCGACGGTAGCGGCCATCTCGAAAGCCCCCTTGTACCCGTGACGGCGCATGGCCTCGAGCCACTTCGGGTTGATCACACGAGTTCTCACCACCCTGGCCGCCTCCTCGGCGAGCGAGCGGACGAGGGGACGGGCCGGGTTGGCAGAGTCTCCGAACCAGGCTTTGGCGTCCCGGCCGGTGAGGGACCGGATCGTGGCGACCATCCCGCCGTGCTCCTGGAGGTAGTCGTCCGAGTCGAAGATGTCGTGCTCGCGGTTGTCCTGGTTCTTCACGGCGACGTCGATGGCGGCGAACCGCCGCTCCATCGCCTCGACGGCGGGCAGCCCGAACCCGGCACGGCCGTACGACCAACCGGACCAGGCGACATATACGGCGGCGAGGTCGTCGTCGGAACGCCAGTCGCGGCTCTCCAAGAGCGACAGGATGCCGACTCCGTAGCTCCCCGGCGCCGGGCCGTAGACGCGCGGGTCGGTGCCGCCGTGAGCCCGGACGTAGTTGTCCGCCGCCCGCTCTTCGAGCCCGGCGACCATCTCGACGGCCTCGTCGAGCAGCTCGACCAGGGCCGGAAAGGCATCCCGAAAGAAACCTGAGATCCGCAACGTCACGTCGACGCGGGGGCGTCCGAGCTCGGCGAGCGGGATGGGCTTCAGTCCCACTACACGGCGCGAGCGCTCTTCCCAGACCGGGGCGACGCCGAGGAGTGCGAGCACCTCGGCCACGTCGTCTCCCTGGGTGCGCATGGCGGCCGTGCCCCACAGGACGAGGCCGACGGTCTCCGGGTAGCGCCCCTCCTCTTCGAGATGGCGGGCGAGGAGCGCGTCGGCAAGTCGCTTGCCCACCTCCCAGGAGAGCTCCGTGGGAAGCGCCTTGGGGTCGAGAGAGTAGAAGTTCCGTCCCGTCGGGAGCACGTGGGCACAGCCCCGGGTGAGGGCGCCGCTCGGCCCGGCCGGGACGTAACGGCCGTCGAGGCCGGCAAGCAGGTTGGTGATCTCGTCGCCGGCCCGGAGCAGGTTGGGCACGAGCCAGTCGCAGATCCACACGATCGTAGGAGCAGCGTCTGGAGGGGCGACCCAACCCTCGGAGGCGGCGGCGTCGACGAGACGGCGGCACTCCCCCTCGATCCGGTCGAGGTGGCGCTCGTCGTCCGGGTCCAGCCCGAGACGCCTCGCCACCTCCTGGCGCAGCGACGGGATCCGGCCCTGTGCCAGTCGGGTGACGGCCAATACCATCTCGACGAGAGCGTCATCGGCCGGAGCCGCCCCGAGGATGTGCAGACCGCCCCGGATCTGGGCGTCCTTCAGGCTGCAGAGGTAGCCGTCGACGGTGACGACGATGTCGTCGAAGCCCTCGTCCAAGCCGACGACCGAAAGTCCGAGGTCCTGGTCGATGTTGGCATCCTGCAAGAGCGTCCAGATCCGCTCTCGCAGCGCCGGCAGCTTGCTCGGGTCGAGGAACTGCAACTGGGCGTACTCGTCGAAGAGCTGCTCCAGCCGGGCAAGGTCGTCGTAAGTATCGGCTCTCGTCATAGGCGGGACCAGATGGTCGATCACGACTGAGTGGCTTCGCCTCTTGGCCTGCGTGCCCTCTCCGGGGTCGTTGACGACGAAGGGATAGAAGACGGGCATGTCGCCGAGGGCGGCGTCGGGCCAGCACCCTGCCGACAGCCCTACAGCCTTGCCGGGCAACCACTCGAGCGTGCCGTGCTTGCCGAGGTGTACGACTGCGTCGGCGCCCCACTCCTCGTCCAGCCACCGGTAGAAGGCCAGGTAGTGGTGGGTCGGTGGCAGGGAGGGCGAGTGGTACACGGCGACGGGGTCGTCGCCGTACCCGCGCGGCGGCTGGATGGCGACGACCACGTTGCCCAGCTGCAGCCCGCTGAACACGAGCTCACCGTCGTGGACCCGGTGCTCGCCGGGCGCCGGGCCCCACTGCGACTCCAGCTCCTCCCGGGCCTCGGAGGGCAGGGTGGCGAACCACTTGGCGTAGCGGCTGGCAGGCAGGCGGCCGACGGCCATCTCGAGCTCCCTCTCCGACAGGCTTTCGGCCTCGTAGGTCAGGCCGTCGGCGAGGGCGGCCATGAGAGCGTCGCCGTCGGGAGGCCTCCCCTCGATCCTGTAGCCGGCTGCCGCGAGAGCGTCGAGAAGCGCCAGGGCCGAGGCGGGCGTGTCCAGACCGACGGCGTTGCCGAGGCGGCTCCGCTTGGTCGGGTAGGCCGACAGGACGACGGCGACCCTCCGTGTCGCGGGCGGCTTGCCGCCCATCCGGGCGAGGCGCAGGGCTAGGCCGGCCACGCGGGCCACCCGGTCGGGGACGCTCCGGTAGGCGCGAATCGCCGTGCCGAGCTGATCGCCGTCGTCCACGACCTCGTTGAAGGCGAAGGCCGGGGCGATGATCCTCCCGTCGAGCTCGGGAATGGCGACGCCGGAGGTCACGTCGTAGGGACCGAGACCGGAGCTGGACTCCGCCCATTGCTCGCTGGAGCGCCCGGCAGAAGGAGCTTGGACTATCGGGATGTCCAGCTCGGCCAGCGACGAGACGTCCCAGCCCTCCCCCTCCAGGCCACCGGGGGCACCCTGCGTGCCTGCCCCGGCAGCAGCGCCGCCTGCGGCGAGCACGGTGGTCACGAGCACTCGGGTGCCGTGACGGCGCAGGAGCTCGACGATGGGTGCGGCAGCCTGATCGCGAAGGGAGTAGCACCAGAGGGCGAGCGGCCGGCCTCCGGCCGCTTCGATCGTCGAGCAGAGGTCCTCGACGAACTGCGTGTTCCCGGCAACGAGGTGCGCCCGGTAGAACACCACGCCGACCACCGGA
>JASHRK010000337.1 GCA_030037405.1 Acidimicrobiales bacterium
GCCGTCGTGCCCGGAGCCGACCCGAGTTCGAGCAACGGGCCGGTGCTCGTCACCGGAGCCGCCTCCGGCATCGGGCTCGCCGTCGCCCGGCGCTGTGCAGCAGATGGACGCCCCGTCGTCGCTATGGACCGGGACGGAGCCGGGCTCGCCCGTCTCCGAGAGGAGCTCGGCACTGATCAGCTTCTCACCTGCATCCAGGCTGACGTCTCTTGGATCGACGAGGTGCAGTCGGGGATTGACGAGCTCTCCAAGGTGACGGAGAGCCTCGCAGGCATAGTCAACGTCGCCGGCATAGGCGGCTGGTCCGGCGACGTCTGTCAGACCAGCCGCGAGTGGTGGGATCGCACGATCGCCGTCAACCTCACCGGTGTCTTCAACGTCTGCAGGGAGTCGCTCCCTCTCCTTCGAAGACGCGGAGCCGGCCGCGTAGTCAACGTCAGCTCCCAGTACGGCCTTGTCGGGGGAGCGGGAAGCCCTGCCTACGCGGCGGCAAAGGCTGGCGTCATCGGGCTGACTCGGGCCATGGCGGTCGACCACGCGCCAGAGGGGATCCTCGTCAATTGCGTCTGTCCGGGGCCCATCGACACTCCGATGCTGCGGTCCTCGACGGAGGCGGCGCCGAGAAACGAGGCTGTTCTCGGTGCCCGGCGCGAGACCACCCGCACGAGGACGCGCTCGCTCCTCGGTGGCCCGGGCAGGCCTGAGGACGTGGCCGGTACGGTGGCGTTTCTCCTCGGCGCGGACTCGGCGCACGTGACCGGGGCGGTCATCGTCGTCGACGGAGGATGGACGGCTGGTTGAGGCGGGTGGGCGCCGCAGTGGCGTCGTCTTCTCTACCGGGCGGTTCGTGACACCCCCGGGAGGTGGACGTCCGCTCGCCACCTGCTGATCGGCCGTGGAGGACTGAGGGCGGTGGTGGCCCGCAAGGCCCAGGCAAGCACCTGATCGTGTGCCTCGTCGGGCGGAAGGCGAAGTACGAGGCCGCGGCGTGGGTGGTCCTGCTCGACGAACCAGGTCTCCGGAAGCGGGACGCCGAGCGCGGTCAGCTGAGCGACTGCTCGGCGTGCGGTGACGTGCGAGATGCCAAGGCTCGCCTGGACACGTCCTCGCCGCTCGCTAGAGGCGGGGATCCAGGTGCACATCGTGAACCCACGGCCGCCCCCACCGAACAGGGTGAGGTACCCGAGGGCGGTGGGGCGGTCGTCGTCGTCGCCCGTCTGGGGTAGCAGGTTGATCCAACCGCCTTCGGCGCCGGCCAGCCGCTCCATGTAGGCGACGATCAGTGTGGCCTCGTCGAGACGGAAGTCGACTCGCTCGACCTGGTTCACGGTACGACGCACGACGCCCACCTTATGGTCGAGCAGCCGCCCAAGCCGATAAGCCTGCCCTCCTCCTCGCCGGCGTAGTCATGTCGGTGCCCGCCGAGGCGCCTACCAGCGATCCCAGTGCACGACCTCGTCGAACGGCCGGCGGTCGGGGTTCCGGATGGGACGAAGCGGTCGATCGGCCGGGTAGCCGAAGGCGATCACGTACACGAGCAAGTAGCCCTGCGGCAAGCCGAGCACCTTCTTCGCCTGGGCCTGGTCCTGCACCGCCGCGTGGCCGGAGCCGATGCCGAGATCGGCTGCCGCCAGCATCATGTAGGAGGTCGCCTGCCCCAAGTCGTACTGGATCCACGCACCGTGCGCCTCGTCTTCCGGCTCGGCGACGACGAGGCCGACTGTCGCGGCCGAGTGAGCCACGTGGCCCGCCCCCTGCCACACCTTGGCAAGCTCTTCCAGCTGTCCTCGCTCGGTGACGACGACGAAGTGCCACGGCTGCGAGTTCATCGACGAGGGTGCCCGGCGACCGGCTTCGAGGATGCGCTCGAGATCGGAGCGGGTGATGGGCTCGTCTGTGTACTGGCGAACGTTTCTCCTCGACTGGATGGCGTCCGAAGTCTCCATGGCAACAGGTCTAGCGGCGCACCGCAGGAGCGGCGCGCGGCACGCAGCGAAGGGACCTCCGTAGCGCACCAGCTGTCACGTAAGGTCGCCAACCAATTGCCCGAGCACCGCCTCCTCGTGCACAGCGCGGCCTGCTCGCTGCATCGCTGAGGTGAGGTCCGGTGCCCATACGGCCCTTACCGGCGAGCCGTCCAGACGTGGAAGCTCGGCAACAGCCGGGCCGGCTGCCACGAGCGCCGCCTCGTAGTCCTCCTTGGCCATGCGCCAGGGACCGGCACCGAAACGCTCGACTACTCGATTGGCGATCGCCACGCCGGGCCAGTCGAAGTCGCCGTGGTAGCGGAGTCGGGCGCCATCCGAGACGAGTCGTTCGAGGAGGCGGGTTACGACGAGCGTTGGGTTGCCAGACGTGCAGACGATCGCCGCTTTGGACGACGCTTCCATTGCTGCCTCGAGCACTCGAGGGTTCTCGCACACGAACACTTCGGTCCCGTCGTCGACAACCCGCTCGAGACGGCGAAGGTCGCGCAAGGTGAGGTGAGTTTCCCAACCGGCCATAGAGCGCGATGCGAGGAGCCGGCCGCTCACAGAGCTGCCGTCGACAGGTGGCCTGTCTGCCTGGTCGGCTGACGACGCGTGCGCGGGGCGGCCTTCGACGTCAATGCCGGAACCGGCCGGCGATCCCGCTGACGGCGGGACGAGTCCGTAGCAGAGCACTGTCGTCGACACCTCGTCACAGAGGACGCCTGCTTGCTGCCACAGCAGGCGGCGGGCCCCTGCGGTCTTGGGCGTCGGTGCGCGATAGCAGGCGGCGAGCGCCCTCAGGACGATCGCGTTGGCAAGCGATCCATCGTCGAGGCCGTGGCTGTCTCCGAAGTACTCCGCCGCGAGCTCGGTCCGACCCAGTGCAGCGCCGCTGTCCGAGCAGAGCCGCGCCACACAGTGAGTCGCCGCTGCCAGCAGGGCGGCCACGGACGAAACGGGATCGCCACCGAGGAGCGGGCGAAGCGACTCGGCCCATCGTTCGCACCACTCGGCGCGGTCGAGTCCAACTTCGGCGAGCTGCGAGCGCCAGGACGACCAGAGGGCATCCCGCCGAGCCACTCGTTCGGCTCGCTCGCCTCGCCGATCGGTGAGCGGCCCCCGGCAACTGTTCGCCGCCGCAACGAGACCTGCAGCGATGCCCGTCTCGCGTAGTCTGCGATCGAGCCCCGCGAGGTCGATGCGGACGCGTTCTGAGGTGAGGGGACGGCCGAGCAAGCCCGCGAGCGCAAACCGCTCCTCCTTCTCAAGATCGCCGAGGACTACATGACCGATCGGCGACAGGCCGTTACGTTGCAGGCGCGCCGCCACGGCATCCCAGAGCGCCCCAAGGGCAGGGTCTGAAAGGACGCTGTGCGACGCCCGTGCGGTCATGGCCTACGACCCCAGTCCCGGCGACGTTGCGCTATATCCCGACGAGGTGGCGCTCACGACCGTCCCAGTGGAAATGGACGAGGGCGACACCCCGCACGGCTGGGTCGCGCAGCGCTTCGTAGATCTCGAGGCTCGGCACCCTCGGGAAGCATCCCCACATCCTCTCGCTCGTGATGACGAAGTCCAGGTTGAGGTCGACGAGTAGCCTCAGCAGGCGCTCGTGGGTCGGCTCGTCGACAGTCGCGAACGCATCGTCGAGCAAGAGAAGGCGGGGACAGTTCCCTCCGATGCTGTCGAAGTGAGCAGAGGCGGCAGCGAACAGCGCGAGATACGAGAGCACCCGCTGCTCGCCTTGCGAGAGGCCGAGGCGCGCCGAAAGGACTCGGGGGCTGCCACCGCGGACAGAGTCGGTGACCTGCACACTGAAGCGGTACCACCGCCGGTAGTCAAGGGCCACGCGGAGATGCTCGCCGTAGCTGACGGCCGGGTCGCGGTCCCGCTCGGCTCGGATGAGCGACATGAGCGCGTCACGCAGGCGAGCATCCTCCTCGGCCGATCGGGGCGAGCTGACGAGCAGCTTCGTCGCAATTCTCGCCCCTTCGGGAGCTTCCTCGTCGACCGACCAGGCCAGATGCGCGCCCTTCCCGTGCGAGCTGCGCACCGCTTTGAGGGCATCGTTGGCCGAGCGCACGAGGTCGTGCGCCTCCAAAAGCCGCTCCCGCACCTCCTCGGAGACCTCGCCCAGCAAGAAACGCTCGACCGTCTCTCGCTCCCCCGCCGCCAACCGCTCCCGGGCTGCCGCGACCTCGGATGTGACGCGAGCCGCCAGCTCTGGCAATGGCTGGCGGCCGGAGTCGTCGGCGATCATGACGAACTTGATGCCGTCCACCTCGTTGTCGACGACGTCGTAGCCGCCTGCGAGGCCGTCGCTCAGGGCGTGGAGAC
>JASHRK010000338.1 GCA_030037405.1 Acidimicrobiales bacterium
GAGCTGGCGCGGGCGCTCGCGACCAAGCCTCGGCTGCTCTTGCTCGACGAGGTGGCGGCGGGTCTCACCGACCTCGAGGTCGAAGAGCTCGTCGGCATAGTCCGCACGGCCCGCGAGGGCGGCGGCTGGGGGCCGCCCGTAGCGGTCGTCTGGGTCGAGCACGTCGTGAAGGCTCTCGTCGGGACCGTCGACCGACTGCTCTGCCTCCACCAGGGCGCCATCGTCGCCGACGGTGAACCGAGTGCGGTCTTGGCGGATCCCGTCGTCAAGCAGGTCTACCTCGGGGTCGGTGAGGATGGGGAAGAGGAGGCGGCGGAGTGAGCCTCCTCGAGGTCCGCGAGCTCACCGTCTTTCACGGGCAGCTCGAGGCGCTCCATAACGTCAGCCTGTCGGTCGACGCAGGCGAGGTGCTGGCGATCATCGGCGCGAACGGCGCCGGCAAGTCGACGATGCTTCGCGCCGTCGCCGGATTCCATCCTCCGTCGTCAGGAGCCGTCCTATTTGACGGGGTCGAAGTCACCGGCCTCCCGCCCGAGCGACGAGTGCAGGCGGGGATCGTGCTCGTACCCGAGGGTCGTCGGCTGTTCGCGTCCCTCACCGTCGAGGAGAACCTCCTGGCAGGCCGCTATCGCTCGCGACCAGGCTCCTTCGACCTGGACAGGGTGTACGAGCTCTTTCCTTGGATGGTGGAGCGCCGGCGACAGAACGCCGCCGGCTTGTCGGGCGGCGAGCAGCAGGCGGTGGCCATCGCACGTGCGCTCCTCGTGAACCCGAGGATCCTCATGCTCGACGAACCCTCGCTCGGTCTCTCGCCACTCGCCGCACGCCGTGTCTATGAGGTCCTTCCGGAGCTGGTGAGCTCGGGGCTCGGGATCCTTCTCGTCGAGCAGGACGTCAGGCAAGCCTTGCGCTTGGCCGACCACGTCAAGTGCCTCCTCGAAGGCCGTGAGACGCTCAGCGGGACTCCGGACGAGCTGAGCCTCGAGCAGGTCGAGTCGGCCTACTTCGGGATTGCCGATGGATCGCGCCGACCCATGCCCACAGGAGAAGCGACGAGGTGATCGAAGTCAATGCCATCATCCAAGGGATACTGCTCGGGGGACTGTTCGCGCTCTTCGCCTGCGGGCTCTCCCTCATGTTCGGAGTCATGCAGGTGATCAACCTCGCGCACGGCGACATCGCAGTCTCTGCCGTGTACCTGGCGGTAGTGCTGCTCCCGGTGACTCATATCCCGGTGATCTGGATCTTCGTGCTGGTGGTGCCGGCGTTCATGCTCGGGGGATACATCGGTCAGCGGGCGGTGATCCAACGAAGCCTCGACTCGGGCTCGGTCACGACCCTCCTCGTGACCTTCGGGCTCTCGGTCGTGCTCGAGAACGTGCTGCTGGAGGTCTTCACCGCCAACAGCCACTCTCTCAACGGCGGCATCATCGTGTCGGGATCGTTCCGGATCAGCTCACAGGTCTACTTGCCTTACCTGTCGCTGATCATCCTCGGCGTAGCGGTCCTGGCTCTCGCCGGGCTGCAACTCTTCCTCTCGCGTACACGCACAGGCCTGATGGTGCGGGCGGTCGCCGACGACCGGGAGGCTGCCCAGATGCTCGGCGCCAGCCATCGCCATCTGTTCGGCGTGGCTGCTGCGCTTGCGTCAGGGACGGTCGCTCTTGCCGGCTTGGCGCTCGGCATGTACACCTCCGTCTCGCCGAGCAGCGGACCCTCCTACCTGCTGTACGGCTTCGCGGCGGTCGTCATCGGTGGGCTCGGATCTCTCTGGGGAACGCTCCTCGGCGGAATCGTCCTTGGCCTCGCGACGACGCTCGGCAGCCTCGTGAACCCGGACTTCGGGGCGCTCCTTCCGTATCTCGTTTTCCTGGCTGTGCTCGCGGTACGACCCCGCGGCCTCTTTCCGAAGAAGGCTCTCGGGTGACGACCGACCAGTTCGCCACCAGCGCGACGCTCGAGTACGGCGCCTCTCGCGAGGTGCGAAGTCATCACCCGCTCGAGATCACCAGGTCGCCTGCAAGAGGCGTCTCGCTCGCAGGGGCGGCGCTCTCTGTGGCCGGCATCGCCGTGCTCGCATTTGCGCCGTCGTTTGCGAGCGAGGGCTTCGTCACGGACTTGGTCAACCTTTTCATCCTCGTCTGCGTGGCAACCATGTGGAACGTGCTCGCCGGATATGCCGGGCTCGTGTCAGTCGGCCAGCAGCTCTACATCGGACTGGGTGCCTACACCATCTTGGTGGCAGCCCAACACGGGATGGACCCCTTCGTCGCCATCCCTGTCGCTCTCGCTGTGACGGCGGTGCTCGCCCTCCCTGCCTCGTGGCTCGTCTTCCGCCTCTCCGGCGCTTACTTCGCCATCGCGACCTGGGTACTGGCGCAAGTGGCGGTGCTGATCGTCGAGGACTTCCCGTCTCTTGGCGGAGGTACCGGTGATCCTGTGCCCGGTCTCTACAACTTCGGCTTGACAAGCCTCTTGAACTACACGTACTGGACCGCTTTGGCGCTCACCGTGCTCGTCCTCGTGTCCGTCTACGTCCTCCTACGAAGCCGACTCGGCTTGGTGCTTACCGCAGTGCGCGACAACGAGGCTGGAGCGCGAAGTCTCGGGGCCAGAGTGGTGGCGGCGAAGAGAGCCGTCTACGTGCTAGCTGCCGTCGGTTGCGCGGCAGCCGGAGCGATGATCGCCAT
>JASHRK010000339.1 GCA_030037405.1 Acidimicrobiales bacterium
GCCGTGATGATCTCGTTCATCGGGACAGTCCCGTCCACGAGCGCCCGGGCAGTGGCGCTACCGAGGACCGGCAACCGGTCGGGATCGAGGAGACCGATCTGCACGAGGGGCGATGCCTGGTCCCAGTAGATGTGCTCGTAGGCGACCTTGCCGTCCTCGAATCCCATGATGACGACGTGGGGAATCTCCACGACCCGGCCGGTCGGAGCGATGCCTGGCAGCCAGTACGGCATCTCGCGGCTATGGGTGAAACGTACGATGAACTCGTCGACGACCCGCTGGCCGTCAACCGTACGCGAGAGCGGCACCAGCTCGACGTCGTCGGGCCACGAGGGGATGAAGTGGTCGCGGTAGAAGGCATGCAGCTCGTCCCTGCCCCGACCGCCGGTGAGAACCGGGACATGGATGACGGTCGGGTCAGCGGTCATCGTCGCTATCGTGACGTCGGCGTCCTTGGCGACGAACTCGGCTGCTACGTGGGCGTCGAACAGATCCGAGAGACCGGGGGAGCCCTGCCCGGCAGTCACAGGACGACCGCCGCTCTCGGTTCGACGAACCGCACGGCAGGGTGGGCGTCAGCACGCTCGCCCCCTTGCGGGCTCAGAGCATTCGCGTAGGGAGTCACCTCCTTCGTTATAGCGGCCAACGACACGGCGCGACAGCGGCCGTGTCGTGGACGTCGCGACGCCGAACGGCTCGCCATGCCGCCAACCGGGGCACGTTTCTTCCGGTGTAGGCTAGAACAACAAGGAGGAACGGGAGGCCTGTGGTCGACGACGAACTCCAGCGCGAGGCGCGAGCGCTCGGCGATCCGACGCGCCATCGCATCTTCCGCTATATCGCCGAGGCCGAGCAACCCACCGGCGTGGCCGAGCTCACCAACTACGTGAAGCTCAACCACAACGCCGTCCGCCAGCACCTGGCCGTCCTGAAAGATGCCGGGCTGGTGACCGAGGAGATCGAGGACCGCGAGCGCCCGGGACGTCCCCGGCTCCTCTACCGCTTGAACCCCGAGGTGGATGGCCGCTGGGGAACCCGCAGCGCCTACGCCTGGTTGGCCGGACTGCTGAGCGAAGCCATTCGCCGCCGGCAGGAGCCCCGCCAGGTCGGCCGCCAAGACGGTCACCGCCGGGCGGCGGAGCTCTCTGGGACGCGTGAGCCGGTCGACCTCCTCGAGGAGGAGCTGGTGCGGCGCGGCTTCCGCCCGGCGCGAGCCGAGCGCGGCCGACGAGTCGAGTTCGTTCTCGGGCGCTGCCCGTTCGCGGACGTGGCGGAGGTGGACCCGGGCACCGTCTGCCAGCTACACCTCGGGCTGGCCGAAGGCTTGGCCGAGGGGCTCGGCGGCATCGAGGTGGAGCGACTTGTGGCGAAGAACCCGCGTCGTGCGTGCTGCCGGCTCACCCTCCGCCGGCAGGAAGCGAAGGTCCCGGCGTCCGCCTGACCCGCTGAGGGGGGCTTCGGCAGTCGACGCGTCCTCACCCAAAGGCCAGCCGGCGTTCAGGCTCGCTCGCTCAGCGCCTGGCTCAGCGCTTGGCTGGGTGACGTCCCAAGCGCCCACGGACGGCGGTTGCGAGCATCAGGGCAAGCACGGCCGCCCAGGCGGCGACCCCGACGAAGACCCAGCCCCGTGCGATGGTCACCATGAACCCGAGCCCGGCCGCCTGCCCGAGTGACTCGGACGCGACGGTGTACATGCCGAGCGGGAAGACCACGTTCCAGAGCCGGGGCTCGTAGGCACGGGAGTAGCCCTTGATGAGGTAGCGCCACACGCCGAAGGCGACGAGGAGCGGGATCCACCAGGTCCCAAAGGACCACAGCACGACCGACAGGCCGACCAGGAACGGGCGCAGCTCCCCGACGAGCCGGGCGGCTCCGCTCCCGTGCAGCACGAGGATGCCAGCGGCCGCCCGCACGCTGATCGCCGTCGCTCCCATGGCGATCCAGTAGGCCGGGCCCATCTCCTGCGGGGTGACCTCGACCAGCAGCAAGCGCAGGAAGATGATCACGATGAGGACGACGTAGAGCATCACGCCGACGCCCCAGAGGCATACCGCCACGACCGGGAGCTCCTGGCGCAGGCCGGCGGCGGGCGCCGCGGGCGAGAGGGCTGCCGCCACGATCGCAAGCGACTGCGTCGCCACCACCCAGACGAGCCAGGTGCCGTTGATCTCGCCAAGGACCGGGCGGCGCGCCGCAGCCACGATGGACCACGGCAGCCCGTAGGTAAGGACTACCCACACGAGGGCGGCGGCGGCGCCGAGCCCGAGGGTGACGAGAGGGTGCCCAGCCATGGCGAAGCGCGTCGCGAGCACGTCGCTACCGGCGACCACTGTGAAGTAGGCCATGGCAGTGCTCGGATCGCGGAGGCTCTGGCGGAAGAAGGGCCAGAAGAAGACGACACGTGCCAGGTAGGCGATGGCGAGACCGACGAAGGCTGCGGTCGTGACGCCAAGAACGACCTCCGAGAGCACCGGGTACCCGAGGAGGTAGGTGCCGACCGAGACGATCCCGCTCGCCATCACCCAGGCGAACCAGCCGGGGTCCATGGTGGCAAGCGCCCGGGCGACCACCCCGTCGGGCAACGGAGCGTCCGGCGGCGCACCTGTCGCGCCGGCTCCCGACGGTGCTCGTTCTCCCGCGCCTGCCCGCTCGGGCTCCGGCGACCCGGTGGTGTCGTGACGGATCCAGCTCATCGGCCCGCGCTAGGCGGTCGAAGCCGCGACGCCCTTGGCGACGGGGTTCCGGTCAGTACGGGACGCCGATCTTGCGCCACCGGCGCCCGCTCGTCCCGGGCTCGTTCGGCCGGGCGGCCACCCGGCGGCGGTAGAGGACGAACGGCCGCCACAGATACCACACCGGGGCGCTCCAGGCGTGCACCAGGCGGCTGAACGGCCACACGGCGATGACCGCCCAGGCTGCCGTGGCGTGCAGCTGATAGAGGAAGGGAGCGTGGGCGATGGCCCTGACGTCGGGGTCCCCGGCGAAGAGCCCGCGGAACCACAAGGCGACGCTCTGGCGGTAGTTGTA
>JASHRK010000340.1 GCA_030037405.1 Acidimicrobiales bacterium
GCCCTCGCGGGCGCAGGTGGGCTGCTCACCGAGTACCAGTCGACGGCGCGTTTCTTCGGGATGGCGCTCATGTTCGTCGGCTCCGTGGCAGCCGGTCTCGGCTACCTCGTCCCGACCTTTCTGAGAGCACAGCACAGAGTCGAGCGAGAGGCGTCTCCGGTCGGGAACGCCTGAGCCTAGGCTTCAACGCAAGCAACAGCAAAGGAGTTTCCCAGGTTGGTCATGCTCGCCAGCACAGAGCCGGTCACCGATGCCGGCGACAACGGTGCCGTCATCTCGGTCCGCGGGCTGACGAAACGCTACGGCGACGTCGAGGCGGTGCGGGGGATCGATTTCGAGGTCAAAAGAGGCGAGACGTTCGGCTTCCTCGGCCCGAACGGAGCCGGCAAGACGACGACGATCAAGATCCTCTGCACCCTCGCCCGAGCGACATCGGGCAGCGCCCGGGTGGCGGGCCACGACTCGAGCACCGAGCAGGATGCCGTCCGCCGCAACATCGGCCTCGTCTTCCAGGACACCACCCTCGACTCCTACCTCACGGCAGAGCAGAACCTCCGCTTCCACGCCGCTCTCTATGCCGTGCCGAAGGCAGCCATCGGGCCAAGGACTCGCCAGGTTCTCGACATGGTCGGCCTCTGGGACCGGCGCTCCGGGCTCGTGAGCACGTTCTCGGGCGGCATGCAACGGAGGCTCGAGATCGCCCGGGGCCTTCTCCACGCTCCCCACGTGCTCTTCCTGGACGAGCCGACGGTCGGGCTCGACCCGCAGACCCGCTCGTCCATCTGGCAGTACATAAACGAGCTGAAGCAGCGAGAGGACATAACCATCTTCCTCACGACCCACTACATGGACGAGGCCGAGAACTGCGACCGGATCGCCATCATCGACCACGGCAACATCGTCGCCATCGACACTCCGGAAGCACTGAAGGCGAGCGTCGGGAGGGATCGCGTGCAGATACAGACGGCCGACGACCCTGCTGCCATCGCGGCTTTGCAGGAGATCTTCGGACTCGAGGCTGCGATGCACGAGGGTGCCGTCACCTTCTCGGTGCCGGCCGGCGAGCAGTTCGTGCCGAGGCTCTTTGCCGAGTTGCCGGTTGCCATCCGCTCCGTCAGCGTCTCGCGACCGTCGCTCGACGACGTCTTCATGTCCTACACGGGAAGCACGATCCGAGACGCCGAGGCGTCGGGCGCGGACGCCATCCGGCAGATGGCGGCGCGCTGGCGAGCCGGGAGGTGATGAGAATGGCTGCGAACGTCACCAAGACGCAAGGAGACGCCCCACGAACTGGAGACTCCTCTCGTAGCAATGCCACGGCCGGAGACGGCAGCGGCGTCGTTCTTGCCGACAGCCGTCCTGCTCTTGCCGCCGAGATCCGGGTCGCCGTTCCCGAGCGCGGCATCTGGCACGACCTCCGGGCGGTCGACATCGTCTGGCGGCGTGAGCTGATCCGCTTCCGCACAGATCGTTTGCGGGCCATCACCTCGCTCATCCAGCCCTTCCTCTTCCTCTTCGTGCTCGGGACAGGCCTCTCCCGCCTGGCGGGACGTGGGATGCCACCAGGCGTGGACTTCAAGACCTTCATCTACCCCGGAGTTCTCGCCATGTCGGTGCTCTTCACCTCCATCTTCTCGGCGGCCTCGATCGTCTGGGACCGGGAGTTCGGCTTTCTCCGGGAGATGCTCGTGGCACCCGTCCGGCGGTCGTGCCTCGTGCTCGGCAAGTGCCTGGGTGGGGCAACGATCGCGACTTTCCAGGGGGTGGTGTTTCTTGCCCTCGCCTGGTTCGCCAAGGTCCCCTACTCTGCCCCCCTCGTCTTCACCCTCATAGGCGAGCTCTTGCTCCTCTCGTTCACGCTGACGGCCTTCGGGGTGATGATGGCGGCCAGGATCAAGCAGTTCCAGGCGTTCATGGCGCTCACCCAAATGCTCGTGATGCCCCTCTTCTTCCTCTCGGGCGCTCTCTACCCCTTGAACGGACTCCCCGCCTGGTTGAGCGTGCTCACGAGGATCGACCCGCTCACCTACATCGTCGGTCCGATGCGGCACGAGGTCTTCGGCCATCTCGCCATCCCCCATACCGACCTGCAGCTGCTCGCCCCCAACGTGACCTGGGGCAGTTTCGTCGTCCCCACCGGCCTCTCCCTCGGCATGGTCGCCCTCATGGGCCTTGCGATGATGGCCATCGCCATGGCGGAGTTCCGCAAGACAGAGTAGGGGCGACAGCACCAGCACCCGCCGGCCCCGCCGACGCCCCAGCACCGAGATTCTCAACCCCCGGCGACGAAGAGCTGCACCGCCAGGCCGAGGCCGATGAGCGCGACGATCCATCGCAGCACGGTCGCCGGTATGCGGCGCGCTATGCGTGGCCCGAGGGTGCTGCCCACGAACATCCCGGCCGCAAGCGGGACCGCCGCTACCCAGTCGATCGGGCCGGTCAGTATGAAGGTGAGGGCCGAGGCGACGGAGGCGACTCCGAGGATGACGTTCTTCAAGGCGTTCGCCGTCGCCATGCGTCGGTCGACGGTGAGCATGAGCAAGGCGAGGGTTATGACACCGGCGCCGGCGCCGAAGTAGCCGCTGTACAGGCAGACGGCGAACAACCCGACGACGAGCACGAGGTCGCCCTGTGCGTCACTCCGCCGCTCCCGGCGCGCGGAGAGCCACGGCTCGAAGACGAGGGCAAGAGATCCGGCGAGGACGAGAAACGGGACCACTCTGCCGAAGACCCCCGCCGGGGTCGACCGGAGCACGACGGCACCAATGGCGCCCCCGGCTGCCGCCACGACGGCGTAGCGGCGCCACCAGGCCAACCTCCCCTCGAGCTCCGGCCCTGATGCCAGGGCGGAACCGGGCAGGAAGGTAACGGCGGCGATGATGTTCGCGACACTTGCCGGCAGCGGTGCGATCCCGACGGCGAGGAGGGCGGGGTAGGAGACGAGAGAGGCGATACCGCCAGCACTCCCGACGATACCTCCGATGACTCCGGCGGCGGCCAGGATCGCCGCTTCGGCCACCGAGCTCACAAGAAACCTGTAGCTGCGAGCCTCAACCGGTCTTCCGCCGTCGCCGGGGATGCGAGCGCTACCAGCCAGGCCTCGATATCGCTATCCTGAACCCTCATAGCCAACGATAGCAGTACTGCGAGACTCCTGGCCTGGTTGAGGGACGAGGTAGGCCGGCTCCAGCCGGGTGAGCGCTTGCCGTCCACGCGCCGTCTCGTCGAGCTCCACCGTGTCAGCCCGGTCACAGTCTCACGCGCTCTTGCCGCCCTCGGTAACGAAGGCCTCGTCCTCAGCCGCCCGGGAGCAGGCACCTTCGTCGCCGACACTCTCGTAAGGCGCGATCCCATCGACTGCTCTTGGCAGACGGTGACGCTTTCGGAACGAGCGGTCGACACGGCCGGGCTGTCTCCTCTCGCCGATCCCCCGCACGACGACGACCTCGTCTCCCTCGCGAGCGGCTACCTGCACTCCTCCCTCATGCCCGTACGTCTCATGTCGGCGGCGCTTTCACGCGCCGCCCGCCTTCCCGGCGCCTGGGAGCGGCCTCCGACAGCGGGAATCCACGGATTGCGTCTCTTCTTCGCCCTCAACCTCGGAGCAAATGTCGATGCCCGAGACGTCCTCGTCACCTCGGGTGGCGAAAGCGCCATCTCGGCCGTCTTCCGCGCCCTCGTGGCACCAGGATCGCCCCTCCTCGTCGAGTCCCCGACGTACCCGGGCGCCCTCGCCGTCGCGAGAGCGGCCGGCATCCGGCCCGTCCCCGTCCCATCAGACGAGGAGGGTGTCCTGCCCGAGCTGCTGGCCGAAGCCTTCGCACGCACCGGGGCCCAGGCCTTCTACTGCCAGCCCACCTACAACAACCCGACCGGCTCAGTGCTCGGCACGGACCGGCGGGCATCGGTCCTCGAGGCGGCTGCCGCCGCTCAGGCCTTCGTCGTCGAGGACGACTGCGCCCGCTTCCTCTCCCACGGGCGCCGACCGCCACCTCCCCTCCTTACCCGTGACGGCGAAGGGCGCGTCGTCTACGTCACCTCACTCACCAAGGTGGCCTCGCCGAGCCTCAGGGTCGGAGCCGTCGTCGCCCGCGGTCCCGTGGCGCACCGTCTGCACGCCATGAGGGTCGTGGACGACCTCTTCGTCCCCCGTCCCGTTCAGGAGGCCACCCTGGACCTCGTCACGAGACCGGCATGGGACTCGCACCTGCGGGGTCTCACCCAGACGCTCGGCCTCCGCAGCCGGTCGCTCGCCCGGGCCCTCTCCACCCACGTGCCCGCCCTCGCCTTCTCCCCATCGGAGGGTGGCATGCACATCTGGGGCAGGCTGCCGCCCGGGCTCGACGACACAGAGGCGACGCTCGCCGCTCGCCGGAGCGGCGTCGTCGTGATGGCGGGAAGGCCCTTCTTCCCCGCCGAACCGCCTGCCGCCTATCTCCGCCTGACGTTCTCGGCGGCGGCCACCATCGACGACCTCGAGACAGGCGTGCGACGCCTTGCCCACGCTGTCCCGGATCTCACCGGAGCGCCCCACGAAGGTGGCGGGGGACGCGCCTGAAGGAGGCACGCGAGGATGTCATCCCAGTGACGCCCCTTGTCCGATTCGACGACCTCACCACGGGGACGGCCGTCGCCCTCTTGGGGTTCCGGGGCGAGCTCGTCGCCGAGCGGCCGGCGGAGGTGAGGCCACTGCTCGCCGAGGTCGAGAGGACCACGACGGCGGGCGCCTGGGCGGCCGGTTTCGTCAGCTACGAGGCTGCGACTGGTGTCAACCGCGATCTCTCCACCCTCGAGAGGCGAGCGAGCCGGCCGCTCGGCGAGCTCCCACTTGCATGGTTCGCCCTCTTCGACGCCAGTCGCGAGATCGCCCCGCTGGCGGCGGCTGACGGCCCTCGCCACTACGAGGTGAGCTCCTGGGTGCCCGACACCGACGACGCCACCTACGCCTCGCGGCTGGAGGCCGTGCGGGCGGCGATCCGCGCCGGTGAGACCTACCAGTGCAACCTGACGACACGTCTCAGGGCGCGAGCGGCAGGTGATCTCTCCGAGCTCTACACCGATCTCGCCCTCGCCCAGGGGGGTGCCTACTGCGCAAGCCTCGACACCGGCCGCTTCGCAGTCCTGAGCGCCTCACCCGAGCTCTTCTTCGAGTGGGAGGGCAACCGGATCACGGCCCGACCCATGAAGGGGACGGCGCCCCGCGGGCGCTTTCCGGCCGAGGACGAGGCCCTTGCTCGCGGGCTCGTCGAGTCGGAGAAGGAGAGGGCCGAGAACCTGATGATCGTCGACCTGTTGCGAAACGACCTCGGGCGCATCGCCGAGTGGGGCAGCGTCGAAGTCCCTTCGCTCTTCTCTGTCGAGAAGTACCAGACCGTCTGGCAGCTCACCTCGACGATCTCGGCCACCCTCCTTCCGGGCACCGGGCTGGCCGACGTCTTCGCAGCGCTCTTTCCCTGCGGATCGGTCACGGGCGCTCCGAAACGGCGCACGATGCAGCTGATCGCCGAGCTCGAGGACTCTCCTCGGGGCGTCTACTGCGGCGCCGCCGGCGTCGTGGCCCCGCCGGGCGGAACCTTTCGGGCGCGGTTCAGCGTGCCGATACGGACGGTCGCGGTGGATCGCCTCACGGGAGACGCCGTCTACGGAACGGGGAGCGGGATCACCTGGGACTCCGAGCCGGCGGCCGAGCGGGCGGAGCTTGCCGTCAAGTCAAGGATCCTCGAGCGACCGCCGGAGGAGCTGTCGCTCATCGAGACGATGGCCTTCGTGCCTGGCACGGGAATGCGGAACCTGGGTCTCCACCTCGCCCGGCTCAGCTATTCCGCTTGCCGGCTGGGTTTCTTGTTCGACGAGAAGGCGGTCGTGGATGCCCTCGACGAGGCGACTGCCACCCTTGTAGAGCCTCGCCGCTTGCGCCTAACCCTGGAGCGCTCGGGCAAGGTCGACGTCGAGGGAGCCCCCATGCCACCGCCGACCCGTGGTGCCGTCGGTCTCGCAGTCGACGCCGAGCCCGTCACCTCCTCCGACCCCTTGCTCTTTTACAAGACGACCCGTCGGACCCCGTACGAGGAGCGTCTCGCCCGCCATCCCGAGGCCGACGACGTCGTCCTTGTCAACGAGCGCGGCCAGCCGACCGAGACGGCGATCGCAAGCCTGCTCGTACACCTGCACGGTCGCTGGTGGACTCCACCCGTCGAGGTGGGTTGCCTGCCTGGGGTCGAGCGACAGCGCCTTCTCGAGGACGGTCTCGTGGCAGAGCGCGCCCTCTCGCTCGAGGACCTCCGCCGTGCCGAGCGCCTTGCGGTCGTGAGCTCGCTTCGAGGATGGCGGGCCGCCGTCCTCGTAAGCAGCCCGGCGGCAAAGCCGCCGGGCTGCTAGAAACTCAGCCCTTCAAGATGGAGGGGATGGGCAATGGCTTACCGGTGTACTTCGTGATCGGCCCCTTGTTCGTCGCCACGTAGACAGGCGTTATCGGGCTCACGACACCGTTGTCGATCCGGACGACCTCCGACCCGGACAAGCCGTAGTGGTCCCCCTTCGAGTACGTGAAAGGCACAAGAGACGAGACGGCGAACTTCGAGCCGTCCTTGGCGAGGGTCGAGATGATGCCCGACCTGGTTAGGTGCTTCCCTGCCGCCTCGAGGAGCTCCACCATCGAGTAGCCGATGGCGGCCCCGTACTCGGTGTTGCCGTCCCACTGCGTGTAGCTCTTGTCGTACTTGGTGAGGATGGACTTCGAGAGCCTTATCCACGCGTTCGACGAGTCGGTCTCGGGCGGGAGGTAGGCGTTGGAGATCATCCCGTTCAACAGTGACGCGCCCGCCGTGCCCTTCGAGTAGGACACGAGGAGCCCTGTCAGGGTCGGCGGGTCGGCACCCACACTCGACACCACCCACTGCGGGTGGTAGTTGAGCTCGGCCGCGGCAAGAAGGGCGAGTGCCGTTGCCGCCGGGATCGTATAGAGGACGACGACCTTTGCCCCGGAGGCCTTGATGGCGCTTATCTGACTTCCGAGTCCGGCTGCGAGCCCTGCGGAGGTTCCCTGGTAGGTCTGCTCACTCGCGACCGAGCTCTTTGGGATCTCCTCGTCGAGCCCTCTCACCCCGTCCTCCCCGAACTCGTCGTCCTGGTAGAGGTAGCCGACCTTCTCTCCGCTCATGTGCTTGGCCACGTACTGGCCGAGGATCTTCCCCTCGACGATGTAGTCGGGCTGCCATCCGAAGCTCTCCGGGTACTGCTTGGGCTTGCTCCAGCATGCGCAGCCCGACTCGATGAAGAGCTGGGGAACGTGCTCGGAGTTGAGGAACCCCTGCACGGCGAGCTGGGTCGGGGTTCCCAGCGATCCGACGTCGGCGAAGATGTCGTCCTGCTCGACGAGTTGCTCGGTGTAGTGGACGGTGAGAGCGGGGTCGTACTCGTCGTTGTCGACTAAGTAGTCGATCTTCCGCCCGTAGATGCCCCCATGGGCGTTCACGTACTCGAAGACGGCGTTGGTGGCAGGAGCGATCTCGTCATATCCGGGGGCCGCCGGCCCTGTGAGCGGCGTCGTGGCGCCAAGGACGATCCTGTGGGCCGTCACCCCGGTGACGCTCGCCCGCCTCGCTGCCGGTCGTGCCGGACTCGTCGCCGCGCCACTTGCCGGACTCGTGAAGGCTGCGACGAGCCCGAGAGAGCAGAGAAACGACACGAGGAGCACAACTCGTCCTCGAGCCTCTATCGCTTTGGTCATGGCATGGTCCTTTCTGTTGCGGTAGCTGGACTTGGAGCTCTTGAAGCAGAGTCTGGAGCCGCCCACCGGCGGAGAAACAATCCGAGGCCGGTGAGCCAACCCTGGATCCCTGAGGGCGCCACCATCATGATCACCACGATGAGCAGGCCGAAGACGGCGTTCTGGAGGTTTGCCGTGACGCCGCTCGACAAGGAGAGGTGGCCTGAGAGGCTGAGGGTCCACTGGGGTACGTAGACGAGCGCCAAGGCGCCCCACCACGCTCCGACAAGCGATCCGCTCCCCCCGACCACCATGCCGGCGAGCAGGAGGATCGAGAGCGAGAGGCTGAAGCTGTCAGGGCTGACGATGCCCGTCCAGAGAGCGAATAGGCCCCCTGACAGGCCTGCCGCGGCCGCGCTAATGGCGAAGGCGAGGATCCTCAGCCGGGCGGCGTGAATGCCACAGGCGGAGGCTGCGATCTCGTCATCCCGCACCGCCTTCAGCGAGCGGCCAAACCGGCTTCGAAGGAAGTTGGCGAGGAGGACCATGGTCACGATGGCAGCGACGAGGGAGATCCAGGCGAGCCACCGCTCCGGAGGGATGCCGTGTGGCGGCGTCGGCGGAAGCACGATGATGCCCTGGTCACCGTTGAACAGGCTCGAGAACTTGCTCGGCAGGTCCTGGGCCGCGAGTGCGAGGGCGAGGGTAACCCCGGCGAGGTAGGGACCTGTAAGACGGGTGGCGGGGATCCCGACGACGCCTCCTACGGCGCCCGCCACACCCACGCCGACGAGTATGGGCACGATGAGCGGGAGGTGGAAGTGCTCCATCATCAGCCCTGCGGCGTAGGCCCCCACCGCCATGAAGGCGCCGTGACCAAGCGAGATCTGTCCGCTCACGCCAGTGAGGACGGACAGCCCGGCAATCGCGATGGCGTACAGGGCGATCTCGGAGATCAAGGTGTTGTCGTAGGGGCTCACCGACATCGTGAGCCAGTAGAGGAGGGCACCCGCCGGGGCAGCGAGGAGAAGGTGCCGGAGGAGCGGTTGGTCGGGCAGGCGGAGCCTGCCGGTTGGCGGCGTCACACCCGTCTTGCCTTCGGATGGGAGAGGATGCCTTCCGGACGGATCGAGAGCACGACGATCACAAGGACTGCGGCACCGGTCGTCTCCATGCTCGATCCGAGGTACCCCCCGATATAGGAGATGCCGAGCCCGGTCGCGATCCCGCCGACGAGAGAGCCGAGAGGGCTGTCCAATCCGCCGATCACCGCGGCAGCAAAGCCGTAGACGAGGATGGGGTCCATCATGTTCGGGGAGAGCAGCACCTTAGGGGCCACAAGAAGACCGGCAAGGGCACCGGCGAAGGTGGCGAGAGCCCAGCCAGCCGTCAAGATGCGGCCGACGCGAACACCGACGAGGCGGGACACCTCTGGCGCGAAGGCAGAGGCGCGCATCTTGAGGCCGAGGTTGGTCCAGCGGAAGAGGACGAGCATCGCCGCCATGAGCACCAACACCGAGGCGAGGATGAAGACGTCGAAGTGGGAGAAGTCGAGATAGGTGTGACCGACCCTTATGCCGATCTGGGAGAACGCAGGGTAAAAGCCCCGGTCCCCAGAGCCCCAGATTGCGCCGACGACCGACTCGACGAGGATGAGAAGCCCGATCGAGACGACGACGGGATTCAGCTCGGGCTTGCCGTACAAAGGACGCATGAAGACCCGTTCGACGAGGGCGCCGATGATGAGCCCGGCGGCTAGGGCGGCGGCGAAGGCGAACCAGTAGTTGATGGCACGGTCGAAGAGGGACACGGCGATGTAGCTCGTGAGTGTGGCGAGAGCACCCTGAGCGAAGTTGAGGACCCGCGTCGCCCGCCAGATGAGCACGAGCCCGAGAGCGACAGCGGCGTAGATCACGCCGAAAGAGAGGCCGTTCAGCGTGAGGTTGACGAAGAGGCTCACTTCCCCACCATCCCCGTCACCGCCGAGACGCCCGAGGGATCATTCACTTGCCTCCCTTCCTTCGTCCCCCGCTCTCATCCAGAC